>CAMPAF010000116.1 GCA_946631535.1 uncultured Verrucomicrobiota bacterium | reverse complement strand
CCTTGACCTGCGCTCGGGCCGCGAGCTCGCCGACATGAAGCAGTCCCCGCTCGGCGCAGGCGTGAAGCTCATCCACCATCCCTCGTCCGCCTACAACGGCATCTTCAAGAAGAATCCCGACGAACTCTCATCGTCCGGCATGAAGACGATGGCAGAGAACTTCCGCGTATTCTGCGACGAGAAGAACTATCCCATCTACTTCCACTGCATCGGCGGCGCGGACCGCACAGGCTCGCTCGCCTACGTGCTGAACGGCATCCTCGGCGTGGACAAGCACGACCTCGACGTCGACTGGGAGGCGACGTTCTACCCTTCCCTGCCCGAACTCGAGAAGGGATACAACGGCCCGACCTACTGGCGGCGCGAGCAGTACTTTGACGAAGGTTTCGCGAAGTACGGCGATGCGAACTCCTCGTGGAACGACCGCATCGAGCTGTACCTGCTCGACTGCGGCGTCACGAAGGAGGAGATCGCCAAGTTCCGGTCGATCATGCTGGAGTAGTTAGTGGCTAGTGGTTAGTGGCTAGTAAATTGAAAGACAGGATTAGACATGAAAAAGACCAAATGGTTACATGCCGGTGTGGCACTAGCGCTTTTTAACCTTTTGACCTTTCAACCTTTTAACCTTCACGCGGCTCCGCCAAACCGCGTGGCCGGCTCCGGCATGGGAGGCAATTCGCCGTATGCCACGGACGCCTATCCCGGGTTCGACGGTCTCGACGACCTGCCCAAGCCGGAGAAGAAGGAGAGGAGCTGGATCTGGTTCCTGCGCGCCAAATACGACACGCCTGCCGAGCAGATGGCCTACGCGCAGCAGATGGAGGCCGAGGGGTCGCTCCGAGCCGCACGTCGCGGCTACGACTCGCTCGTGCGCGAATGGCCCGCCTCGCCAGAGGCGCCAAAGGCTCAGCTTGCGCTCGCGATGCTCTTGGCGAAGAAGTGCATGGACTACGACGATGCGTTCGAGGCGCTCGAATACATGCTGGACTTCTACCCGCGCGAATGCGACTACCTGGAACTCGTCAACTACGAGTATCAGCTCGTCAACCTGATGATCAAGGAGAAGAAGACGTTCCTCGGCATGTCCTTCACGTCCACGCGCGTCTGCCGCCAGCATTACGAATCCATCGTCCGTCGTGCGCCCGGCGCCTCGTACGTGCCAGAAACGATGCTGAAGATCGCCGACCTGCGCGAGCAGGAGGACCAGTACGAGGAGGCCGTGCAGGTGTACGCCACGCTCGCGAGCAAGTTCCCGTCGACGCCCGAGGCGCGCGCGGCCACCTACCTGGAGGCGAGGGCACGCATGTGGCTGTGCCGCCGCCTCTCCTACAACCGCCCCCGTTGCAAGGACACGCTCAACTACCTGGACATGGCGATGAAGAGGGTCCCGGATCTCGACCAGATCGACGAGCTCAAGACATGGCGCTCCGAGTTGGCACAGCATCTTTCCGAGGACGCCTACGCGCAGGCGAAGTTCTACGATACGAAGCAACGTACGCAACATGCCGCGCTAACGGCGTGGGAACGCTTCTTGAAGGATTACCCCGATTCACCGCACGCAGAAGAGGCGCGCGCACGGATCGAGGCGTTGAAGATCAAATAGTTAAAAGGTTAAAGGATTAAAAGGTTAAGGAGTGCCATGAAAATGTCTGTCGTCTGCCGTCTGTCATCTGCCGTCTTCTTCCTTGCCGCCTTCGCCGGCTGCTCCAGCTACCGTTGGACATCGTCTGTCCCGGAAGAGCTGCGTACCGTGGCGGTGCCGGTCTTCGAGAACCGCACGTCAAGTTCGGAACTCGGGCCGATCATCACGCAGTACACACTGCGCGAGTTCCAGCGCGAGGGTACCTTCTCCATCCGCCGCTCGGGAGACTCGGCCCTGGAGGTACAGGGGTCCATCATCAAGGCATCCAGGGCTGTAGCCGCCTTCGACCGCAGCTACGGCTCGCGCGCAAGCGAATACCGCTACATGGTCACTGCCGAAGTATCGCTCATCAACAAGGACACCGGCAAGGTCTTGATGAACAACCGCCGCTACATGGCCGAGACCACGTTCCTTACGCGCGGCGATCTGCTCACCTCGCAACGCGACGCTGCCGCCCGCATTGCGCAGGATTTCGCGCGCCAGATCGTCGACGACGTCACTTCATTTGACTATGAGAGGCCAGGCAAGTGAAAGGTTAAAGAGTTAAAAGGTTAAAAAGTTAAAAAGTTAAAAAGTTAGCGCCCCGTCACCCTTTTAACCTTTAAATCTTCCAACCTTTCCCTCTAACCTTTTAACCTTTTAACCCTTCAACACTTGGACATCACTTGGACAATGTAAAGCTACTGGCCCTGCTTCAGCAGGGTATCCCTCTCTGCAAGCGGCCGTTCGCGGCGCTGGCCGACGAAGCCGGCTGCGACGAAGTGGACGTGATTGGTTATCTGGACACGTGTCGCGATCAAGGGCTTGCACGCCGCTTTGGCGCTGTCTTTGACACCCGCCGACTCGGCTATCGCTCAGCCCTCTGCGCCGCCGCCATTCCCCCTTCCGAGCTTGACGACATCGCCGCCCGCCTCACTCCCCTCTCCGGTGTCACACACTGCTACGAGCGTGTCGAACACGCCAGGCACCAAGTACCAGGCACCAGGCACCAAGCACCAAACCTCTGGTTCACCCTCAGCTACCCTGCGGACATCTTCGCGGCGATGGCCGACGAGGTGGCCGCGCGCCTGAGACCACATGAGGTCCACGTCCTCCCGGCGACAAAGCGCTACAAGGTGGATGTCGTCTTCGGCGCCGCCACGCGCGCGCGCGACGAGTCGGTGGAAGACGACATGCCGCCCATATCCACGTCCGACCGCGCCATCATCAGAGCCCTGCAGGGAGATACTGAAATCCGCCCCGATTACTTCGCCGCCCTTGCGGCCAAGCTCGGCATGAACGAATGGGACCTGCTCTCCACGCTCGAGATGTGGCGGCGGCGCGGTCGCCTGAAGCGCATCGGGCTCCTCCTCGCCCACCGCAACGCGGGCTGGACCGCGAACGGCATGTGCTGCTGGCGAATCGACGGCGATACCACCGAAGCCGGACGCGCACTCGCAGCCTGCGACGAGGTGACGCACTGCTACGAGCGCCCCGAAGCGCCCGTATTCCCCTTCAACCTTTTCGCGATGATCCACGCGCGCTCCCCCGAGGAGGCGTCTGCGACCTTTGCACGGCTCGAGGAATCCTGTCAGCTCTCTGCAGGCACGATGCTCATCTCCACACGCGAGTACAAGAAGACCTCGATGACATTCTTCGCCAAATGATGTAGGATGGAAGCGCGATGGACGGAAAGATACTATTGAACTCATGGGACTGGGCCGCCGTGGCGGCCTTCTTCGCCGTCCTGTTCGGCATTGCGGCGGCATGTTCGCGCCGAGCGGGAAGGAACGCAGGCGACTTCTTCCTCTCCGGGCGCTCCATGCCGTGGTGGCTGATCGGCATCTCGATGTGCGCCGCATCAACGTCCACGAACTCCGCAAACATGTTCACCGAGTTCATCCGCAACTCGGGACTCTCCGAGAACTGGAAGTGGTGGGCGTTCCTCCTCACGGGAATGCTGACGGTGTTCGTCTATTCGCGCCTGTGGGTGCGTTCCGGCGCCAAGAGCGACATCGAGTTCTACGAGCTGCGCTACTCCGGACGGGCGGCGGCGTTCCTGCGCGGGTTCCGCGCGATCTACCTCGGCATCGTGTTCAACGTGATAACCACCGGGCTGGTGATGCTGGCGGCGATCAAGATCGGGCAGACGCTCTTCGGCGTGGACCAGTGGACCGTGATCGCGATCACCGCGGTCGCGTCGATCGTCTATTCCGCGCTGGGCGGGTTCCGGGGGGCGATCTACACGGACTTCTTCCTCTTCGTCATCATCATGGTGGGCGCGGTGGTCGGCATGGTCTACGCGATCGGGCATCCCGCCGTCGGAGGGTTCTCTGCGATGATGTCGAACCCTGCGGTGAGGAGCCACCTGTCCTTCTTCCCCGACGTGGCCAACACGGACCTTTTCGTGTCGGTGTTCGTGATCCCGGTCGCGATACAGTGGTGGAACGTCTGGTATCCGGGATCGGAGCCCGGCGGAGGAGGATACATCGTCCAGCGCATGCTCTCCGCGCGGAGCGAGAACCACTGTGTCGCCGGGTCGGTGCTGTACCAGGTGGTGAACTACGCGATACGCCCGTGGCCGTGGTACCTCACCGCGTTCGCCTCGCTGATCGTGTTCCCCGACCTCGCCTCGCTGCAGAAGGCGTTCCCCAACGTGAATCCCGCCCTCGTGAAGGGGGACCTCGCCTATCCCGCGATGCTCACGTTCGTCCCGAACGGCTGGCTTGGCGTCGTGGCGGCATCCATGATGGGTGCGCTCTTCTCCACCGTCGCGGCGCACCTCTCGATGGGCTCCAACTACGTCGCGAACGACTTCTGGAAGCGCTTCGTGAGGCCGCAGGCCGGGGAGCGCGAGCTGATCCTGGTGGGACGCGTCACGGTGGTGGCGCTGATGGCGCTCACCGCCGTCATCTCGCCGTTGCTCATATCGGCAGGGGCGGTGTTCAACCTCATCCTGCAGATAGGCGCGGGCACGGGACTCATCTACCTGCTCAGGTGGTTCTGGATGCGCATCAACGCCTGGAGCGAGATCACGGCCATGGCCGTATCGTTCGTGGTGGCCGTGTTCCTCCAGCTCGTGTATCCGCATCTCGGCATGCCGCCGCTGCTCGCATGGCACCGCCTCCTGATCGTGATGGGCGTGACCACGGCGGCGTGGGTGGGCGTGACGTTCCTCACCCCGCCTACCGAGGCCACCAGGCGCGCCGCGTTCGAGAACAAGATCAGGGCCAACGGACACGATATCGCCTGGGGCCTCCTGGCCATGACGCTCGCATGCGTGGCGGTCTACGCGGCGATGTTCGCGGTCGGGTTCTGGATATACTCGCGGACTGTCCCCGCCGCCGCGATGACGGCGCTCTCCGCAGTTGCCGGCGTGGCGCTCGTCCCGACGCTGAAACGGCTCAACTCCGGCAACACGCAAGGCCTATCCGTAAAACCCCAACCAACCAACTGAAAATGTCATACGAAAAAGAACTTACGTCGGCCGAGGTGAAGGCCAAGGCGAAGGAATGCGGCGCCGACATCGTGGGCATAGCCCCCATGAGCAGGTGGGAAGGTACGGACAAGCAGCACGATCCGCGCTACATCTTCCCCGGCGCGAAGTCGATGATTGTATTCGGGTTCCGCATACCGCGCGGAAGCCTGCGCGGCGTGGAGGAAGGCACCCACTACCTCAACTACGCGACGATGGGCTACGCGGCCCTGAACTCGATCTACGGGCCCATGGTGCTGTGGGAGATGAACCGGTTCATGGAGGACCACGGCTACGAGGCCGTGCCGATGGCGAACGTTGGAGGCGGCGAGGCCGTGAATCCGCTCACGGGCAACTTCCGCAAGGGCTGGAGCCGTCCGGTGAGGCCCGGGCTTCCCGCGCCCGACGTGTCGGTTGACTTCCGCGTGGCGGCTTTCCTCGCGGGACTCGGCGAGTTCGGCTACTCCCGCGCCTTCCTCACGCCGGAGTTCGGTCCGCGCCAGCGCTTCGCGATCATGCTCACCGACGCCGAGCTCGAGCCGGACCCGATCTACACCGGAAAAATCTGCGACCGCTGCATGGAATGCGTAAAGAACTGCCACGGCCATGCGATCTCCCCGACGGAGACGGTGAAGGCCGTGATCGGGGGAGTGGAGGTAGAGTGGGCAAAGCGCGACGAGATGGCCTGCTCCAAGGCGTTCCGCGAGGGCGGCCTCAACCGTGAGCTTTCGCCCTTCGACGGCAACTACCCGCGAAAGTACGGCTACGGGCTTGCCCATGAGGGGAGCTGCGGCTGCATCCGCGCATGCATGGTGCATCTCGAGGAGCGGCGCAAGCTCACGCACGGATTCCGCGAGCCTTTCCGCCAGCCAGGATGGAAGCAGTGGGAGGTGGACCACTCGAAGCCTTACGAGCTGCCGCCGGAAATACGCGAGGCGTACGCCGGCAACATCGAGTCGCAGGACGCCTACACCAACTACAACATCAAGTCAAACTACGGCACGAAGGCCGCGGCCGGACTCGTGCAGGACAACTCGTCCAGCGGAGGCGTCGCGTGATCAGCGCGGAAATAAAGGCGCTGGCGAAGCGAGTGGGCGCCGACTGCGTGGGCATCGCGCCGATGAGCCGCTGGGAGGGCGCGCCCAAGCAGAACGACCCGCGGTACATCTTCCCTGGCGCGAAGTCCATGGTGGTGCTGGGCTTCCGCATCCCGCGCGGGCTTCTCCGCGGAATCGAGGAGGGAACGCGCTTCATCGACTACCCCGGCATGGGCTACGCTTCGATCAACCAGGTGCACGGGCCGATGGTGCTGTGGAAGCTGAACGCCTACCTCGAGGAACGCGGCTACGAGGTGTTTCCTCTTCAGAACGCGAACGGAGGCGATGCCGTCAACCCAGTGACCGGCAAGTTCAGGGAAGGCCTGAGCCGCCATGTGGCGGACGGGCGTCCTGCCCCTGACGTGCTGGTGCATTTCCGCATCGCGGCCTATCTGGCCGGGCTGGGCGAGTTCGGCTGGTCGAAGATGTTCCTCACGCCCGAGTTCGGCCCGCGCGTCCGCTTCGCGATGCTGTTCACCGACGCGGAGTTCGACGTGTACGATCCCATCTACGAGGGGCACATCTGCGACCGGTGCAAGCTCTGCGTGCGGAACTGCGCCGGACACGCCATCTCCATGACGGAGTCGGTCAAGGTCACGCTCGCCGGACACGAGGTCGAATGGGGCAAGCTCGACGAGCTCGCCTGCGAGGAGGGCATCCACGGCGGGGCGGACCGCGCGCTGTCGCCTTTCGACGGCGAGTTCCCGAGACAGTACGGCTACGGGCGCGCCGTCGAGGGTGGCTGCGGCTGCATCCGCGCATGCATGGTGCACCTCGAGCAGCGCAACAAGCTCACCAAGACGTTCCGCAACCCGTTCCGCCAGCCGGGATGGAAGCAGTGGAAGATCAACCGCTCCAAGCCCTACGAGATCCCGCCGGACATCGCAGAGGAGTACACCGGGCGCATGGAGGACAAGGAAGGCATGCTGGCGACCGAAGAGGATCCGTTCAGCCCCCTCAACGACTGACCGCCTATGGGATGCCACCCGTCGATGTGTTTAGCCACTATGCATTAACCGCTAGGCAGTAAAAAATGGTATAATGCGCGCCATGGAGAAGATCAGGCCCATACTCTACGGCGTGTCTGACTACGCCGAAATACGCAAGGCGAACGCTTGGTTTGTGGACCGCACCGCGAAGATCCGCGACCTGGAGGCGACGCGCTACGCGTTGTTTCTGAGACCGCGCAGGTTCGGGAAGTCGCTCTGGACGTCCATCCTCGAGGCGTACTACGACGTGCGCTATGCCGACAGGTTCGACGAGTTCTTCGCCGGAACGGACATCGGCGAGAACCCGACGGACGAGCGGGGCAAGTACCTCATCCTCCGGTTCGACTTCTCCGCGGTTTCGAAGGATGCGGCGCTTGTGCAGGACGACTTCAACGACTACGCTGGCCTCCGCTGCGACACGTTTGCCCGGGACTACGCCCATCTGATTCCAGGCGATTTGGCGGAGCGCATCTTCAATGCCCCGACCGTAGGCAAGAAACTCAACGAAATTGCATCGGGACTTCAGCATACGGACAAGAAGCTTTACATCATCATCGACGAATACGACAACTTCACGAACACCATACTCGCCGAGTACGGCCAGACGGCGTACGACGAACTGTGCCACGGCGACGGATCCTTCAAGGACTTCTTCACGAGGCTCAAGTCGGCGACTACCGGAACGGACGCCCCCGTGACGCGCCTCTTCATCACCGGCGTCTCGCCCGTGACGATGGATGACGTGACAAGCGGCTTCAACATCGGGACGAACATCTCGCTCGATCCGCAGTTCGCCGACCTGACCGGCTTCCGCCACGACGACCTCCGCGCCATTACCGATTATTATGCCCCGCGCTGCGGATTCGACGCGGACAAGGCTTACACCTCCGCGCTTACATGGTACGACAACTACCGCTTCGGCAGCGCGGACGCTCCGGCTCTAGCCAACACGACGCTCGTCCTTTCGCTCTTCAGCTACCTCTGGCGCACGAAGCAGTTCCCCTCTGAGCTGATAGACGAGAACCTGCGCACGGACTACGCGAAGATCAGGCATCTCGTCACGGTCAACAACCGGCTCAACGGCAATTTCCACGTTCTCGAGAACCTGGTCGCGGGCGGGGAGCTGACCGAGCGGCTTGTGAAGTCGTTTCAGGCTCGGGAGCTTTCGCAGAATGAGAACTTCACGTCGCTCCTTTACTGGCTCGGCATCACGACGATAACCGGCGCGAAGTTCGGCAAGACGGAGTTCGGCATCCCGAACGAGACGCTGAAGGAACTCGCGGCGAAGATGATCCCTGCCGCCTACGCCGACATCCACAAGATTGACGAACGAGTTTACCGCATCAACGACGGACTTTGCGAGTTCGCCGAGAATGGCGAGTGGCGCGGTTTTGTCGGCATCCTCTCCGGAATCGTGAAGGAGAATTTCGCGGTGCGCGACTCCGTCGAGGGCGAGAAGGTCGTGCAGTCGACGGTCATCGCGCTGCTCTGCGCCGCCGGCGGGCCGTACTTCGTCCGGCACGAGCGCGAGGCCGGGGGCGGTTTCTACGACATCGCGCTTGCGCCGCAACTCTCCCGCTGGCCGGACA
>CAMPAF010000115.1 GCA_946631535.1 uncultured Verrucomicrobiota bacterium | reverse complement strand
ACCCTAACAACCTTAAACTCCCTACCCGGCGTATACTAGTGGCTGGGAACAGGAGCGGCGGCGTGGCCGTTGCCGCGATGCGCCGCTGGCCGGAGGCCGAGGTTGTCGCCCACGCATTCGACTACCACCATGCGCGCGCCATCCGCAAGCGGCTGCTGGACGAGGGACTGCCCGCGCGAGACGTCCGCTGCAGCGCCGGCGTGGGCACCGTGGGGACAGACCCCTTGCCGTCCGTGGGGACAGACCCTATGCCATCGGCGACCGCGGAATGCCGCCCGTTCGACGCGGCGTTCTTCATGACCACTCCGCAGTCAATGCCGGCGGAACTGGTGCTCGACCAGCTACAGGACATCCACTTGAACCTCGCCGAAGGCGGCGCGCTATACGCAGCGTTCGAAGGCGATCCCGACGAAGCGCTCAAGACGATGCGACTCGTCTGGAAGAACGTCAACGTGCTGAAGCGCGCGAAGCATGCCGTCCTCTTTCGAGCCGTGAAGCGAGGAGCGCCAGTGAAGACGCGCGACTTCGCCGCGACCTGGGAGGCAAGCGTGCCTGGCGGAGAACCTCTAACGTTCACCACCTACCCCGGCTGCTTCTGCCACCGCCGTCCCGACGCCGGCGGCCTCGCCCTCGCCGAAGTCGCCGCCCGCGAAGTCGAATGTCGAACGTCGAATGTTCCAACCCTCAACCTCCTCGACATGGGCTGCGGCTGCGGACTGGTCGGCCTCCTCGTGGCCGACACCATCCGGCGGCACAATCCCTCAATCCCACAATCCCACAATCACACAATCACCCTGATCGATTCCCATGCCAGGGCGATCGCGGCAGCCAAGGCAAACGCGGCGCGAGCGAGAATCGAGGCCGAGTTCATCCTCAGCGACGACGGACTGCCGCGCGGCCGCGTAGGCGAATACGATCTCTTCGTGGGCAATCCGCCGTACTACAGCGACTACCGCATCGCGGAGGTGTTCCTCGAGACGGCGTACCGCGCTCTGAAGCCAGGCGGCGTGTGCCTCACCGTGGTGAAGACGGCCACCGGCCTGCTCGCGCTGCAGGAGAAGTACTTCCGCAAGGCGGAGGTGATTAAGCGCCGCGGCTACTGTGTGCTGCGCTCTGTCCGCTGACAATCCAGACGATACACGTGCACCGCATACGGCGCGAAGCCGTCTCTCAGGCGACCGCCCGAGAGCGGAACGCGCCTATTCTCCCACAGCACATCCGCCTCGGCGGCGGCGATGCCCAGGTCCACTTCGGCTGTGATCTCATCCGGCGTGCCGTTGACCGTGATGACGTAGGCGCAACCTTCGTGGCGCTTGACGAGGAGCGAGATCGACGGGTAGCCAAGCGCGTCCGCCACCGGCCCCTTCAGGATCTTCGCGGGCGGGGGCTGCGGCGGCGTGCGTTCGAGCAGCGCGGGCGAAAGCGAGCGGATGCGCGTGGCGAGGTTCGTCATGTTGCACCAGATCTCCGGCGTGTCGGTGATGCCGTGGTTGTCCTTGCCCTTCTCCGGCTCCACCGTGCCGCCATACGTGTACCATGTGATGCCGTGGGCGCCGTGGGCGAGCGCGGCGAAGCTCATCGCGTACAGCTCGTCGCGCGTGGGGAAGCGCTTCCAGGCGGTCCATCCGCGGAAATACTGGATGATCGCCCAGGCGGTACGCGGCGCGCCGTCGCCAGCCTCCGCAACGTCCTGCCGCAGACGCTCCATGTCGCGGACCGTCTTCGCCACGCACTGCGGGTCGGGCGGGGCGTTCGTTCCCCGGACGGGATATATCTCGGGCAGGAAACCGTCAGTCGTCTTCACGAAGGGCCTGTAGTTCGTGACGGGTTCGGCGCTACCCATCCCGTCCGCCTGCACCGTGATGCGGTAGGGGTCAATCGCCTTGATGGCGTCCACGCGGTCGTAGATCTCCGAGGGCGTGAAGTGCATGGCAGTGTCGTCGCCCACATACCAGGCGATCGGGGCTGGATGGTGACGGAGCGTCTCCACGAACTCCTTGCCCGGACTGTACTCCGCCGTCCACGTCTTCAGTCCGTGCCTGTGGGCGGCGTCGAGGAACTCCTTCGTGCGCCCCGCCGTGTAGGAGTGCACGAGATTGAAGCCGCCGGCCGCCAGTTCCCGGAGGCCGCGGTCGAAGTCGAAGCCGTTGTACTCGCGCTTCATCACGCCGTAGATGCCGACAGGGAAAAACGGCTTGCCGTCCACGAGCGTGACGCCGTCGTCGCGCAACGTCACGTGCGGCACGCCCTGCGGCGGGTCGCCGCGGAAGAACGTCTTCTTGGCGAGGAACATGCCGCCCGCCTCGGGATCGGCGATCTTCACCTCCGCCCGGTGCAGGCCGGGCGCCCACGGCGCGGACGGCGCGTAGGCGACGACGTTCCCGTCGCGGCGGACCTTCGCCGTCACGTCGGTGCCGTCCACGCTCACGCGGAGCGTGGACCAGTCGAGCGGACGCCGCGCCGTCACCGACACGCGCAGCTCGGCGGCGGGATCCGTGAACGGCGAGGCGCTCACCAGCCGCACGCGCGGCGCCTCGAATTCAGGCATCTTCACCCAATCCGCGCCCGGCTCCTGCGCGAGGACGCGCAGGTCCAGCGAATCGAGCGTCACGGAATCGCCCTTCAGGAGATTGGGCCAGTCGAACCCGACGTTGACCGCAAAGCGCGCGGCAGCATCCGGGATGCGGCCCAGGTGGACCGCGCGGCGCCGTTCGTCCAGGCGCGAGCGCAGCGAGATCGGCTCGCGGGCGATTTCCTTTCCGGCGGCATCGTACCAGACGACGGCCGTTGAGTAGGTCGGCCCGCCGCGCGTCTTGTGCAGGCGCGGCTTCGACGCGATGTAGAACGAAAGCGCGTACCACGGGCCCTTCACCGTCAGCGGCTGCGGCTTCATCGCGAGTCCCCAGGCGGTGTCGTAATTATTTGTGGATATCTTTCCGGAAACGCTCACACGCCCGCACGCCTGCGTGAACACGAGGGCACCGCGGTAGATGTTGGGCTTCTTCCAGATCGTCGCGTCGGCGAACATGTCCGTGCGCACGGCGCCGCCGGGCAGCGGCGCGTCCGGCGCGCCGCCGGTATAGACGTATTCCTCGCCGCATGCGGCGGCGGCAAGCAGGAAGGAAAAGACTGTTGCGGATTTGACCAGTTGCATGGCATGTCCTCTTCAGTGGGTGAAACGCATCGCCGCGACGGCCGCGCCGACCATCGGCGCCTCGTCGATACGGACGATCTCGAACGGAACGTCAGGCACGAGTTCGGCGATCTCCTTCCGGACGAGACCGTCGAAATCCACGGCGCGCGTTTTCCAGTAGGTCGAACCGTCCGCGGTGATGCGCACGGGCGAACGTCCCGCCTCTGCCGAACGGCGAACGAACGCCGCAAGGTGCGCCGCCGTGAGCGCGACAGCGCGCAGGAAGACAGCGCGGACGAGTTCCCGTGCGACAGGGATGTCTTTCGGCGCGAGAGCCGCAGCGAGCGGATGCGTCGGCGAGATGTCGCCCGCACCAAACGCATCGAGGTCGAGCGTGGAAAGCGATACGCCGTCAAGTCCCGCGCCGCCGATGAGTCCCGCGCGCGCGGCGGCCTTGAGAAGCTCATGCCCCACGCCGCCAAGATAAGCGCCGGAAACCATCTTCTCGAACGGCGCCGCCCCCGTATCCGGCAAGGTGGCGTCATAGGCGAGGTCGCACGGCGAACGCGCCATCTTGTCGCATTCGCCCGATTCGGCGTTGCGGATCGTCCCCTTCTCGACGCAGGCGACGTTCGTGCCCGTGCCGAGGATGAAGCCGATCTGCCCAGGGCATTCCTTGCCTTGGCACGAAAGGCCGGCCAGAAGCGTCGCCACCGTGTCGTTCAGGACCACGACCGGAAGCGGACCTCCCGCCAGCCGCCGCACGAGCTCGGACCCCACGCGTTGACCGAGCACCTCAGGCGCCGAGACCTGCTTCGACCAGGCGACGAGCTCCGCGTCGCCATCCGGCAGGGAACGGCACTCGTAGGAAAAGCAATAGCCGATGCCCGCGACCTCCGGCTCCAGCGCGCGGACAGCGTCCACTTCCGCCGCGATCGCGGCGTGGAACGAATCCGCCGACACGACGCCGTCCGCTCCCGGCATCCGCGACCTGTGCAGGTGCGAGAACACGGGGCCGTCCACCGTAAACCGGACGGCGGCCACGCGCAGGTTAGTGCCGCCCGCGTCCACGACGACGACCGGTGCGGAAGTAGCGGGGATGGCGGACGAGAACGAGAGGCAAGAGTCGATCATCCGCAGTGACGACGGCGCGCCGGCGATCGCCGCGTCCGCCTCCCCCTCGAACGCGCGCATCACCGCCACGCGGTCCTCGCGCGCTGGCGCGAAGCCGATCTTCTTCAAGAATGCCTGTGTTTTCTCGTTCATTCTCTTTTCCTCTCAACCATGGCTCATGGGCGGGTATTGCAGCTGAAGAAGTGTCGCGAATGATGATGCGACATCCTCTTGTCCCAACGCAGGTGGGCACGCGTCTCTTTTGATGTCACGCCGGTTCCACGAGCGGGTCGTCGATGCCGCGTGTTGAGGGATCGTAGTTTACGCCCACGTAGAAAACGGGCAGCGTGGAGTCGAGCCACGGATTGGCGTATTCTTTCGTCCGCGCCTGCGACAGCGCCTCCTGAGCGGTCTTGCCGTACTTGAATTCGAACACGTAGACGCCGCTCTTGTCCGCGAGAACCGCGTCCGCACGCCCGCGCGCGCTCTGGCGCTCGCCGGAGATGTCCGCGCCGATCAGCTTCATGAACAGGAGGAAATACCGTTTCGCCTCCCTCTCATTCTCGATGTGCCACTCGTGCGGCACGGCGGCGAACGCGGCTTTGAGGTTTTTCTTCAGCAGCGTCTCGATGCCCTTTTCGATCAAATCGTCCTGCACATCCGCCAAATCCTCGTTCCAGTCAGACAGGCCGTTGCGCAACAAAGCGGACACATACCTCTTTGCGAGCGAACTCGAGACCTCCTCGTTCGGGATGCCGAGGTCAATGCGTCCGGACGGGCGCACGCGCTTGATCGTGAGATAGCCGCCTTGGTAGAGCAGCGCGGCCAGCGGCATCGTCTCGGCATCGCATACGTCGAGTTCCAGCGGATCGACGACCATCCCGTTCAGGTCGGCCGGGATCTCGTCCACAGCCTTGATGCGGTTCACGATCACCGTTGCCTGTCCGGTCGCTTCCCAGTAGTTGGCGAGCTCGGCATTTTTCAGCGCCTTGCCGAGCGACACGGGATTGCATACCTTCGCCTCGGACTTTGGAGAAAATCGGTAGCCGTCGTACCAAGAGAGAAGCGCCTTCTTCGCCTTGTCAAAGTCCATCCCGTTCTTCGCGGCGAACACCTCCACGTTCTCGCGCAGCGGTCCGTCCAGTTCCTCCGGCGTGTAGCCGAGAAGCGTGGCGTAGTCCGGCGACATCGAGAGGTCGGTCAGGTGGTTGAGTCCCGAAAAGATCGAAAGCTTCGTCAACTTCGTGACGCCCGTCATCATCAGGAAGCGGATGGATCCGGAGTTGACCTTGAGCTTCTCGTAGAAATCGTGGAGGACCGCGCGCACTTTCTTGAGCGTGCCGAGGTCATCGAGGAACTTGGCGACCGGCTCGTCGTATTCGTCGATGAGGACCACGATCTGCCCCGTCGGCGACTTCGCGGCGGCAGCCTGGAGAAAGTCGTCGAACTGTCCGGAGACGGCCCCGTCGCCAACGTACGGGACTCCCGCCTGCACACAAAGGCCCCGGACCAGTTTCGCCAGCTGCTCGATGAAAAGCTCGTACGTCTCGCCGACGGCCCGCGACATCGTGAAGCTGTACACGGGCGTGGGCCTCTCCCACCCTTCCCACGGCAACTTGTCGATGGCAAGCCCATTGAAGAGCTCGCGCCGTCCCTCGAACATCGCCTGCAGCGTGGAGAGCATGAGTGACTTGCCGAAACGGCGCGGACGCGAGATGAAAAGCTGCGCATCTGCGGTGGATGACGCAAGACGGTACAGCATGTCCGTCTTGTCAACGTACTTTCCCTCTCCGCCGAGAATCAATTTCGGGAAGTCGAACAGCCCCGTCGTGGGCACCTTGATTTTCTTTTCCGCCATTTCCATGCCGAAAAGTATATCACAAATCCGCGGCTTGCGGCGATAAACGGAAACGGCAATCTGAATGTGACGCGGGGGTATGTCAAGGTCAGCAATCCGGTTCCAAGATGCTCGTCGGCTACCTGAACGGCACGGTGCTCATCTTCCGCTGACCTTCTGGTCAGCCCGTAGAGCGATTCGTAAAGGTCTATCACTGGACTAAGCCGCACGCGCTGGTGGACGCTGCTGCGTCCATCGCGCAGCGGCGGATAAGCGGCGCGCGACGGCGGAAGTCGTCGCCAAAGTCCGGCACGTACGGCAGCTCGGCTATGTTGATGCCCGTCAGCGCCGCAATCCAGACGCACGCCTGCAGATACTTGCCTTCGCGGTTGAGGTGGTGGTGGTCCTTGCGCAGCTTGTAGACGCCGTAGTCCTTGTTCCAGCGCGCGCCCTTGCCCCAGACGTACCAGCCCGCGAGCTCGCCCTTGATGTCGGGAACGTCGCCGTCCTTCAGCGCGGCGATGTAGTCGGGCGCGAACGGCTGCACCGTCACCGGCAGGCGCTTGCGGTAGAGCTGGAGCGCGGGACCGACAGGGATCAACCCGAGTCCGAGGCGCTTCGCCTGCTCCGTGTAGGTCTTCTCCAGCGCGGACGCCATTTCGTCCTGCGTCATCTTCAGCGAGCCGGGACCGCCGCGTCCGTCCGAAAGGCGCGGCGAAAAGGCAGGATCCGCCCACGTGAGCTGGAAGTAGAGGCGCGCCTTCGGCTGCCGTTCGCGGATGAAGGCCACGAGACGATCCGCCCATGGGCTGAAGCTTTCGGGATACATGCCCGCCGCGCTCTGTTCCTGCAACGTCACGATGTCCCATGCGCCGTCCGCCAGGACCTCGGGCAGGTTGGTCTTCCGCCCGCGCGCATGGTACTGCTTCTTGGATGGGTCCTTAAGCGCCGCCGCGCAGTTCGCCCAGTGGTTGCTGAGCGACTTGCCGCCGATCGCGAAGATCGTCAGGTCCAGGTCGACGCCCGCCGCCTGCGCGACTTTCTTCAGCTCGGGCTCAAGCGACTGCGTGTAGCTGTTGCCGATGGCGAGCACGCGCAGCCGTCTCAGCTGGTCGTTGGCCCTTGGGTAGGGACCGAGCCCCACGTCCTCCGGCGCGTAGTTGACCGGCCAGCCCTCCGCCGGCTTCTCGCCGAACGTGTCGCGCACCGCCTCCAGCATCCCGAAGCCGAGCTCGCGGTTCGGATAGCCGATGGAGCCTTCGCCCCATTCGTCCAGCGGACCGATGAGCAGGCGCGTGACGCCCGTCTCGTCCGCAAACTTCTTCGCGTCCGCGCAGATGCGCCTGAAGTCGGCCGCGTTGATGTTCTTCACGGGGAAGCTCATCTCGCCGCGCCAGGGGCGGTCGTCGTAGGCCGTCGTGAGCGACGGCAGGAACGGCAGGTCGGCGTTCTCCTGCAGCTCGCGCCAGTGGCGGAGGCTCGCGTCCGCGAGGTTCTTGTAATCCTGGAACCCGTCCACGCGCGGCGGCACCTTGGGGTCGCCGGCGTCCATGTACTTGTACACGCACGTGCCGTCGAACCCGAGCGTCTTGTACCGCGAGAGGAACGCGCGGTCCGTGCTGCCGCTCGGCGAGCGCACCGCGATGAAGTGGATGCCGCCCAGCCCGGCCTCGCGGGCGAGGCGGCGCGAGACGTCCAGCAGCTTCTTACAGCCGCCGGGCCCCAGGTCGCGCTCCATCCCGTCCGGACTCCAGATGGACACCACGGGCTTGCCGTCGATCTGCATGTACTGCGGGTCGCGGAAGTAGTTGTCGATCCAGTAGCGCGTGACCTTCTCCTGGTCCGCCACCGAGTGCGATCCCCGCCCGTTGTGGTTCGCCCACATGAGCGACCACTTGAGCAGTCCGCGGTGGCGGGCCTTGCCGAACGCGAGCGGCCAGTGGCCGTGGCTGTGGCGCCCGCGGTTCCAGTACCAGTCCACGAACACGAAGGAGACGCCGTTCTCGACGAGATGCTTGATCTGCCAGTCGATCACCTCGGGATTGGTCTCGTCGTACCAGCCGAGGACCGGCTTGCGGTGCGGCGCGCGCGTCCACACGCCGTGCCACTGGTGGCCGTCCCATCCGGGGAAGAGGAACGCGCCGATCTCGTACTTGCCGGTCTTGACGGGCTTCGGCGCGGGCATGCGGTCCACCTTGGGAAGTCCGAGGGACGGCAGCACCTCCGCCGTCACGGGCACGCGGCGCGGCACCATGCCGTCAGCCGAGACGGCGAGCCCGAACGCATGCCGCCCCGCGCCGGGGTCGCTAAGTGTAATGCGGAACCGCCGCTCGTTGGGGAGCTGTCCGCTCGCGTAGTCGTCGCCCACGCTGTCCCATCCCTCGCACGCGCCGATCTCGCCGGACGGCGCGAGGTCGGCCGCATTCAGCACGCGGCAGCCGGCCGGCAGGCCGTCGAGGGCGAACCGCACTTTCCGCGCCGGCGCCGTGCCGTAGTTGCGCAGGATGAGCTCCAGCGCAAGCGGACGCCCCGCGCGCGGGATGGCGAGTTCGGGGCCCGCGTACGTCACGCCGACGTCGGGCGGCAGGTCGGGCCGCCCCGAGATCAGGCGCAGGTTCTCGACGGGAAACTTCTTGCCGGACAGCACCTGCTCCACCGCGAGCGCGTAGGCCGTGCCGGACCAGGACGTCTTGCCGGCGTACCTGTACTTGAGGTTGTGCGGATGCGTGAAGTCGAACCAGTACGTGTGCCGCGCGCCGTC
>CAMPAF010000114.1 GCA_946631535.1 uncultured Verrucomicrobiota bacterium | reverse complement strand
TGGATCGACATGATCTCCAGCTGGTTCGACCAGGCCCTCGTGCCGGAGAAGGCCGGTCCCGGCGCCACGCACTGCTGGCGCACGATCGAGGCGGGCATCCGCATGAGCGGCTGGAGCCGCCAGATCGCGGCCTTCGCGAAGTCGCCGCAGGTGACGGACGAGTTCCTCACGCGCTACTTCATCTCCATCTGGGAGCACGGGTGGCGCCTGCGCAACAACTCCACGCACGGCAACTGGCTCCTCATGGAGCTGCACGGGCTCCTGCGCATCACGCTCCTCTACCCGTTCCTGAACGACGCGCCCGAATGGAAGGCGTACGCGCTGAAGCTGCTCGGCGAGGAGTTCTCGCGGCAGGTGTATCCCGACGGCTTCCAGTACGAGCTCGCCACCGGCTACCACGGCGTGGTGATCTCCAACTACCTCGGCGTGTTCGATCTCTACGAGCAGCTTGGCCTGGAGAAGCCCGAGTTCATCCGGAAGGGTCTCGAGAAGATGTTCGAGGTGTACGTGCGCCTTGCGACGCCGAACGGCGGCACGCCCTGCCTCAACGACGGCGGCAGCATGGACGTGGCGCGCTGGTGCCGCACGGCCGCGAAACTCTACCCGCAACGCGCCGACTTCCGCTGGTTCGCGACGGGCGGCAAGGAAGGGGCGAAGCCCGACTTCCTCTCCACCGTGTTCCCGTGGGCCGGCGCGGTGGTGTTCCGCTCGTCTTGGGAGAAAGACGCCGTGTGGGGCTACATGGACGGGTCACCGTTCGGGCGCGGCCACCAGCACGAGGACAAGCTCAACTTCGTGATGCGCGCCTACGGCAAGCAGCTGCTCACCGAGGGCGGCAACTACATGTACGACAGCTCAGACTGCCGCAAGTACGTTCTCTCCACCCGCGCCCACAACACGATCCGCGTCGACGGATTCGACCAGAACCGCCGCCGCACGTACCGCTGGAAGGACGAGGACATCAACGTGAAGGCGGACGTGGAATTCTCGACCACTCCCGCGCGCGACTGCGCGCGCTCGGCGTACAGGGACGGCTACGGCCCGCAGCAGAAGCCGACGGTCCACGACCGCACCGTGCTCTTCCTGAAGCAGGAGCCAGGGCTTGCGCCGTTCTTCGTCGTGGTCGACCGCCTTACCGCTCCGAACGACCGTCCGCACGCGTTTGAGATCATGTGGCACCTGGAGGAATGCAAGCTCGCGATCGACGGGCAGAATTTCACTGGCGACTTCGGGGACGGCGTAGGTCTCGCCGCCGCGACGAGCGACGCCTCTGCGAAAATCACGGACATGAAGGGCCAGCACGAGCCGTACTTCCAGGGCTGGATGCCCATCTGGGTGGGCGGCCCGCACGAGCACCGTCCGATTCCCACGCCCGTCGCCCAGGGCACGTTCTCCGGCGCCAAGCGCATCGTCACCGTGCTATACCCCTACCGCGACGGCAAGAACGTGCTGCGCGGCGTGACGGCCGACGCGGACCCGCAGGCGACAGCATTCACGCTCACGCTGGCCGACGGCACCACGCGCACCCTCGACGAGCGCGCAAAGTAGCGAATACCCTATCTCGCGTCAGTGACATCAAACGAGAGATGGCCGGCAGGAAGCAGCTTGCCGTTCACGGTCGCATGTTTCTTGCCTGCGTTGTGCAGGACGGTGAGGAGCTTAGTGCCGTCCTTGTTCAGGAACTCGCCGCGCACAACGCCGCTCGGAAGCGGCGACGTGTCGCGTACCGTGAAACGTCCGTCGAAATAGAACTCGCCGAACTTTCTCATCTTCCGGCAGCAGCGTCCGATCGTCTCCGCATAGGCTGGCGCGGCGTCGATCGTGCGGCGGCAGACGTACAGCTCCGCGTCGTAGCGGATGCCGTATACGAGGCAGTTACGCAGCTTCTTCGCAAACTCGCCCTCGGCGTTGCGCACACCGCGGTTGGAGACGATCACCTCGGGGAAGGTGTAGCGGAACAGGGCTGGGAACTGCTCTGTGTTCGGCGCGATGTCGGCGAATCCGAGCCCGCTGTGGATGAACTGCGTGTACGACGCGGCGATGTCGGTGGCGATCTCGGTGGCGAGCGGCTTGCCGATGCCGTCGCAGTACGCGACGGCCCGGTCGAAGAACTTGCGGCGGCAAGGCCATTCGCGGTCGATGCGCGCACCGTGCTCGTGCGAGTCGTTGAAGCACGGCTGGGTGGGTGCGGCGCCGTAGCAGTCCACGAATAGGCAGTCCGGGTCGAACGTGTCCTGCATGAGCTCAAGCTGCGAGAACACCGTGTCGCGCCAGAGCGCAGTTCCGGAGCAGGCGACCGGGAACTGCCTTGCGCCGTACTGCGCGCGGAACTCGCCGAAGCCGGGGTAGACGAACGACGGACGGTGTTCGTCGCCGTTGATGGTGCGGATGAGGACGTCCTTCCCGTGCGTCTTGTAGAAGTCGCTCGCCGGATCAATCATGTGGCAGTTGCATTCGAGTATCACGCGCCCGCCACGCCGCCGCACTTCGGCGATGCCGGCCCTCAGCTCCGCCCACGCGCCTGGATACGGCTCCTCGTACTTCGGATACGCGCGGTCCATCCCGTCCTTCCACCAGGCAAAGAGAAAGAGCGTATCGATGCCGTGCCTGTGCCCGGCCTCGAACATCGTAGGCAGGTCCTTAAAGGTGTAGTGGTCCTCGCCGAACTGCGACTTCAGGACAATACGCTGCCAGCCCGTGAGGTCCTTGACCCACTCCGCCTTCGGCCGCACCTTGAAGAACGCGGCGTCGGCCCACGCGCGGTAGCGCTTCGCGCCTTCGCGCCAGTCGCCGTCGAGAAGCCCCACCGCAGTGGGGGCGAACGTCACCGTCTCGCCCGGACGCGCCATCGGGAGATGGACGACGCCGGGCATGAGGTCGTCGCCGTGGATCGTGTGGCGCACCGTGAGGAAGCACGCGCGGATCTGCTCGTCGAGGCGGGCCATGTAGAGGAACTTGTTCCCCGACTCTACGCCAAGCCAGCACATCGAGCACTGCGGATAGTGGAGCCGCCAGCTTGTCTCGTATTCGTTGTGCAGATAGTCGAGCGGCGTGAATGATTCCATCTTGGCCCAGGGGTTTGGAGATCGCTGTCCGAGGGAACGCGGCATGTAGAGGACGTCCCTCTCCTTCTCGCCAACAAGGCCGTTGAACGAGACGAGCGGAGCGAAGCACTCGTTCACGCGAACCTTGGAGCGGTTGGCGATCGCAGGCGTGAATTTCAGTACATCTCCAGCCTTCTCGATGCGGATGGAGAGGCCGATGTCGTACGTGTCGCCGTAGGCCGAGACGAGGCGATCGTAGGTGACGGTCAGTATTTCGCCGTCGAGGGTGGCACGCCCCCTCTGGACATGGGAGAAGACAGGTATCTCCGTGCGGGCGCCATCGTCGAGGATGAGCCGCCAGAAGTCCTTGTCCGCGGCGGTGTTCCGCGGGAAGGCAAATCGCGCGGCAGTCGCGTCGGCATTGATCTCGAACGCCATGTTCGGGACGGCAATCGAAAGGTCTGCGGCGGCCGCAGATAGCAGGCATGCGACAACGACGATGAATATGCGGGTTTTCATGATACAGATTGTACCAAGGCGGCGAAATCGTGTAAACTATGCGTGCCATGAAGACACTGAACAGCACGTTGGCCGGGACGTGGTATCCCGGCACGGAACGCGAGATCCGCGCGATGGCGGAGACGTGGGAGAAGACGACGGCAAAGGACGAGTCTGCCGCGCCTGAGCGGACGAACGTGATCGTCCTGCCCCATGCGGGATGGGCGTACTCCGGCGAAACGGCGTGGCGCGCAGTGCGCGCGGTGCGCGGCGTGGCGTTCCGGCGCGTGGTCGTGCTGGCACCCAGCCACCGCGTGTGGATAGAGAACAGGCTCGTCGCGCCGGAGGCCGACTCCGTCTCCACGCCGCTCGGCACGATACCGATCGACCGCGACTGGCTGGACCGTCTCGCCCTGATCGCGCCTGTCGTACGCAACGACCGCGTCCACGCAGGTGAACATTCCGCGCAGATCGAGTTCCCGCTCCTGCAGCTCGCCCTCGAGAAGCCGTTCTCCATCGTGCCGCTGGTCGTCGGCTCGTTCAATCCCGACCAGCGCGGCATGTGCGTGCGCGCGCTCGCGTCGCTGATGGACGCCGAGACGCTGCTTGTCATTTCGTCCGACTTCACGCACTACGGCACCGACTTCTCCTACGTCCCGTACGGCACCAAGGGCGGCGAGGATGTGCGCCGGCGCGTGGCGGAGGTCGACGGCGAGGCTTGCGCGCGGATCGCCGCCAGCGACGCGGACGGCTTCTGCGCGACCGTCAGGCGGACAGGTGCCACGATCTGCGGCCATGTCCCGATCGAGCTCGCCCTGCGCGCCTTCCCCGCGGGGTCCTCGCTCGTTCGCCTGCGCTACGCGACATCGAGCGACGCGGAGGGAGACTATACGCGGTTCGTCTGCTACGCGGCGATGGCCGGGCACATCGACTGGCCTGCACAGGCTGCCGGAACGCTGAACGTGGAGGATCGCGCGTTCCTGCTCAGGATCGCCCGCGAGGCGGTCGAGCACGCAGTCCGCACCGGCAAGCCTTTCCCAGCGAACCATTTCACGCAGTCCGCGCCGGCGGCAACGCGCACGCGTATGGGCGCGTTCGTCACGCTCAACGACCGCGCCACGCATGCGCTGCGCGGCTGCATCGGCGAGATCCTTACCGTGCGTCCGCTCGTCGAGGCTGTCACTGCGCGAGCGGCTGACTCTGCGCTCCACGACCCGCGCTTCAACCCCGTCTCGCCAAGCGAGCTTGCGGGGCTTCGCGTGGAGGTCTCCGCGCTCACGCCGCCCAAGCCCGTGGCCTCCTGGCGAGACATCGTGCTGGGACGCGACGGCATGACGCTCGAGAAGAACGGCCACTTCGCCGTGTTCCTGCCGCAGGTGGCGCCGGAGCAGGGATGGGATCTCGCCACCACGCTCACGTACCTTTCTCAGAAGGCCGGACTGCCGCCCGAAGCGTGGCGCGAGGGAGCGGCATTCGAGACGTTCCAGGCGGAAGTCTTCCATGAGTGAGGCTGTCTGCACTACGTGTCCGCGCCACTGCCGCCTGGCGGAGGGCGCATTCGGCGCGTGCCGCGCACGGCGTGCGCATAACGGCCGCGTGGTATGCGCGAACTACGGACGGATCACGTCGATGGCCCTCGACCCGATCGAGAAGAAGCCGATCGCGTTCTTCCATCCGGGCCGTCCGATACTCTCCGTCGGAAGCTACGGCTGCAACCTGCGATGCCCGTTCTGCCAGAACGACTCCATCTCGCAGCGCGGAGAGGGCGAGGTCGCGACCGATTCCGCGACGCCGTCGGAGCTGGCCGGCCTGGCGCAGCGGTTGGCGCGCGAGCGCGGCAACCTCGGAATCGCCTACACCTACAACGAGCCGCTCGTCGGCTGGGAGTTCGTGCGCGACTGCGCGCGGGAGGTGCGTGCCTGCGGACTGTTCAACGTACTCGTCTCGAACGGCGTGGCCGAGGCGTCCGTGACGGAGGAACTGGCGCCGCTCATCGACGCCGCCAACATCGACCTCAAGGGACCTTCGCAGGAGTTCTACGACTGGGTGGGCGGCGACTTCGCGGCCGCCTGCCGCACGATCAAGACGCTCCATGATGCAGGATGCCACGTGGAGGTGACGACGCTCGTGGTCCCGGGACGCAACGACGCCGAGGCGGACATCGACACGATCGCGTCGTTCCTCGCCTCTGTCTCGCCAGACATCCCGCTTCACGTGACGCGGTTCTTTCCGCGCTTCCGCCTCCTTGACGTGCCGCCTACGCCCGTTGCGACCGTCAAACGCCTCGCGGACGTCGCTCGCACGCGCCTCAGCCGCGTCCTCGTCGGCAACTGCTGACGACGACAGTCACTTCAGCTGAGTCCAGTCGAGCGACCAGTAGCGGCGGTCCGTGTCGTATGGATCGATGCGGCACTTTGACGGATCAGTGTCGATCGGCAGGATGCCGTAGCGCTTCATCTCGCGAAGGTACTCGGGATTGGGGCAGAAGTTCGGCATGTCGAAGCGAGGGTCTGAGTCGAGGATCGACTTCGCGTCGACGACGAGCGCCCGCAGCTTCTTGTAGTCAGGATCGTCCTTGCTGACGAACACGGCCTTGCCCTGCGCGTTCGTGCACAGGCCCAGCCCGCCCGCCTCCTTCGCGAGCGGCGCCATCAGGTAGAACGACTTCTCCGGACGGGTGAGGTTGAAGATGATGTGTCGCGAGAAACGCCCACAGCGGCGGTTGCGCGGGTCGTCCTTCTTGTGGAAGCGGATAGCCGTGCCGTCGCCGATTGTGCCAGGCGTCGCGTGGCACGACCAGCACCGTTTCCGCACGACCTGCTGCGCGGGAGCGTTGACCGCGCGTCTGCCCGTGGGATTGTAGGGCATGTGCGACTTGCTGCCGCCCACGAACCCGCAGCCGAGCGCGGCGTACGTTCCCGCGTACGGCGCGGAGGCGTCGAGCCACTGCATGATCATCCGGCGGTCGCGCTCGCTCACCTTCACGCCGTGGTGCGAGCCGTCGATCTTCTTCATGAGCGGACTCCCCCCGCTACCGCGCGCGTACGGAGGCCAGTCGCTCTCGGGAAGGTTGCGTCCGTCGAGGACCTGTCCCCAGAGGAGCAGCCCAAGATAGCCCATCGAATACATCGGTCCACGGTCGCCGCAGAGGTCGAGGCCGGCCTTGCGCACGTCCGGCCCATGGCACTTCACGCATGCGCGGTCGAGGATCGGCTGGATGTCGCGCGGAAAGTCCGCCACGTCGAAGAGGCGGCCCTTCGGATCGATCTCGCTCGGCTTGCGTGCCAGCGCCTGCGACACGGCCTTCACGCGGCGCACGGTGTTCGCGGTCTTGCGCTCGTGGCAGCCCACGCACCCCTGCCTTTCGCCCGGCATCACCTGCGTGAAGCTCTGCATGCGTTTCACGGCGCGTCCTTCGGCGTCCACGGCCACGAAGAAGAGCGCCTTCAGCGCAGGCGCGGTGAAGTACGCGCTGCCGTCCGCCTCCACCGGCACCCAGCCGAGCAGGCGCGGCAGCGCGAACGACCCGCCGTACGTGAGCGGCTCCATGCCGCCGGAGAAGTTGATTGGCTTGGGCAGCACCTCGAACACCATGAGCCGCTTCACCGTGCCCGGCTTCACGCCCTGCATGCTGCGGCTCTCCAGCACGTTCTCGAGATAGAACTCGCCCGTCTTCTTCGTCAGGTCCGTGCGGTCCGCAAGGATGCGCTCACGCGGACGCGGCATGAGCGGACGCGGCTCGAAGAGCAGGACGGTCGGTCCCGCGCCGCCGAACATGGACGGCAGGCGGCACAGATGCTCCAGACGCCCCTCGCGGTCAGAGAGGAGAACGTTCTTTCCGTCGGAAAACATGAAGAGGTCGCTCGAGAACGCCCACGGATCATAGAGCGTCCCCCTCTTCACGATGGCCTTGACGTTCGCCCGGTCATCAGGGCCTCCCTTCGCGGAAAGGACGCTCAATATGCCGCCGTGGTCGCGACGGCCATGTCCGGGCGAATCGATGAGCACGACATCCTCGGAGCCAGGGATGGGCTTTGCGTCGATGTAGACGCTGCCGGGGTACGTGTTCCCCTGGTAGATCTGGTGCTGCGTGCCGTCGGGGTTCATCGTCCAGAGATGGTGGAACGTCACCTGGCGGCGGTCCACGTATTCCCATCGCATGTAGAGGATCCGCCCGTCAGGCAGCACCCACGGCGTGTTGTCGTGCTCGGTGTTCGCGGAGATCATGCGGATGCCGGAGCCGTCGGGCTTCATGCGGTAGAGGGTGGCCACCTGAGTCACCCAGCAGTTCACCCAGCGGCGGCAGCGCGTAGAGACGAAGACGATGTCGCCGTCCGGCAGCCAGGTTGGCTCGAAGTCGTCGTACTCGCCGAAGGTGAGCTGCTTCAGCCCCGTACCGTCGGAGCTGATCGTGTAGAGGTGGAAGGTGCCGGTGCCGCCCTTGCGGTACGAGAAGAGGATCGTCTTGCCGTCGTAGTGTACGCTCGGGTCGCGCATGCTGCCGGCAACATCTTCAAGAAGCACGCGGTACTTGCCGGTCTTGATGTTGTAGGCGAGGAGGCGTCCGTTCTGGCTATAGACGGGAGCGTCCGCCGAGCGGCCGAAGTAGGAGATGTTGGCGTACCAGTGCGGATCCGTGCTGCCGGAGCGCGTGGCGAACACTATCTCGTCGAAGGCGCCATGCGCCCCGGAAGCCAGCCTCTCCCGCAGCTGCACCGCCCCCGCCGCGCCAAGCGCGAGAACCGCCGCCGCGAGTGCAAGTGCCTCCCTTCCGCGCATGGGCAGAATCTTCTCCGGCTAACCAATGATCTTGAGCGCGCCCGTGGGGCAGTTCTCCGCGCAGAGGCGGCAGTCCTTGCAGACGGCCGTGGCGGCGGGATCCTTGAACTCGGGCTTGATGACGGTCTTGAAGCCGCGTCCCACGAGGCCCAGTAGGCCCTGCTTCGCCTGCTCGGCGCAGACGCGCACGCAGAGGTTGCAGAGGATGCACTTGCGCTGGTTGCGCTCGATCGTGACGAGCTTCTGTTCCATGAAGCCGGGATGGAAGTCGCCGCGGAGACGTTGCGTATCCGCCTGCACGAGGTTCGCGTAGCGGATGAGCTTGCAGTCCTCGAAATCGTGGCAGCCGCACTCCAGGCAGCGCTTCGCTTCCGCCTGCGCCGCCTCCACGGAGAGGCCGAGGTTGACCTCCTTGAAGTCGTGCTTGCGCTCTTCGGCGGGACGCTGCGGCATCACGGCGCGCGCGATGCGCGGACGGTCCGCGAAGTCCTTCTCGGTGAGGTTCCGCTCGGAGAGGATCGGCTTAATCGGCTTGTACTCGCCGCCGCGCAGGTAGGCGTTCACGGCGAGCGCGGCCTCGTTGGCCTGCGCGATCGCGCCGATCGCGATGCCCGCGCCCTTGTTCACCGTGTC
>CAMPAF010000113.1 GCA_946631535.1 uncultured Verrucomicrobiota bacterium | reverse complement strand
AGCGCCTCTCCACGATCACCGACGCGGGCATCCGCAAGATCATCAAGGCGTTCGGGCTCAAGGACTTCACGACCAAGTTCCTGCGCTAGGGGACGGTCACGACTGGAGAAAGACATGAAAGACCTCAAGGAAGCATACAAGACGATCGAGGCCGACCACTTCGCGCCGGCGCTCGAGATATCGTTCATCGACGGCGACTCCCGCCAGACGCTCCGCTACGAGAAGGTGACGTGGAACATCGGCGGCGAGGAGAAAGGCCTCCGCTACGGCGAGAATCCAGGCCAGGAGGCCGCGCTCTACAAGCTCGTGAACGGCAACCTCGTGCTCGGCGATGTTGCGATGCTCGGCCCGAACCAGCCGCTCGCCTCCATCCCAGAGCTGCTGCAGAGCGGCAAGCATCCCGGCAAGACTAACGTCACGGACGCCGACAACGCGCTCAACATCCTCCGCTACCTGATGGACAAGCCGTGCGCCGTGATCGTGAAGCACAACAACCCGTGCGGCGTCGCGGTCGGCTCCACCCTCGCCGAGGCGTACTTCCGCGCGAACAAGGCGGACCGTCTGGCGGCGTTCGGCGGTTGCATCGCGCTCAACCGCGACTGCGACATGGAGACCGCGAAGCTCATCATCGAGAACTACGCCGAGGTGGTTGTCGCTCCTGATTTCGCGCCGGGCGTGATGGATCTCTTCGCCACCAAGAAGAACCTGCGCGTGTTCCGCATCCGCAACATGGCCCGCCTCACCGACTTCGTGGCGAAGCACGTGATCGACTTCAAGAGCCTCATCGACGGCGGCCTCGTGGCGCAGACGTCGTTCTGCGCGAACGCGCGCAAGCCGGAGGACTTCATGCCTGCCTACTGCAACCGCAAGATTACGGACAAGGCGACGGGCGCGGTAACCTTCGAGGAGCACAAGATCAAGCGCCTGCCCACCGCCAAGGAGTACGAGGACCTGGTGTTCGGGTGGCTGGTCGAGGCCGGCGTCACGTCCAACTCGGTGCTCTACGTGAAGGATGGCGCGACGGTCGGCATCGGCACCGGCGAGCAGGACCGCGTCGGCGTCGCGGAGATCGCGCGCGACAAGGCTTACACCAAGCACGCGGACTGGATCAGCTGGGAAAAGTACCAGCTGCCGTACAACGACCTGCGCCTCAAGTTCGGCGAGGAGGACGGCGCCAAGAAGCAGGCGGAGATCATGGAGCAGACCCGCGCAGAAAAGGGCGGCCTGCCCGGATGCGCGATGGTGAGCGACGCGTTCTTCCCGTTCCGAGACGGCGCCGAGGTTGGAATCCGCGAAGGCATCACCTCGATCGTCCAGCCCGGCGGCGCGATCCGCGACTGGGACGTGATCGACTGCTGCAACGACGCTGGCGTCGCGATGGTGTTCACTGGGCAGCGTTCCTTCCGCCACTGATCGCCGATGAAGCATCTGATTACCATTGCCGCCGGCCTGGGCTACGATGTTCTTGAGCGGCGCAGGCTGCTGGACATGGCGGGGCTTACGTTCCGCCCGGCCGAGTCCGTATTCCCCGCCGTGACGTGCGTCGCGCAGGCGACCTTTCGCACCGCGGCCCCGCCGTGCGACCACGGCATGGTGTCGAACGGGTACTTCTCGCGCAAGCTGCGGAAGCCGTCTTTCTGGGAGCAGTCCGCCTCGCTCGTCACGGGGCCGCGCATCTGGGACTCCCTGCGCGCCGGCGGCGCGAAGGTGGGGATGTACTTCTGGCAGCAGTCGCTGGGAGAGTCCGTTGACTACGTCCTTTCGCCCGCCCCCATCCACAAGCACGGCGGCGGCATGATCATGCGCAGCTACACGCAGCCTGCCGAGATGGACGACGTGCTGAACCGGCGGTGCGGCACGTTCCCGCTCCACCGCTACTGGGGACCGCTCGCATCTCCGAAGGTGGGACGCGCTGTGCTGGCGAATTTCTTCGCCATGGCCGAGGTGCACGAGCCCGACATCGCCTTCCTCTACCTGCCGACGCTGGACTACCAGGCGCAGAGGCACGGCCCTGCGAGCCGTTCCGCGTGGCGCGCCCTGCGCGAGTTCCGGTCGCAGCTCGAGAAGCTGGCTGACTTTGCCGAGAGCAAGGGCGCGGAGCTGACGGTGTGCGGCGACTACGCGATCGGCGCGGTCGACCTTCCGCCGGCTTTCCCGAACGCGACGCTGCGGCGCGAGGGCCTGTTCAGCGTGCGGCCAGTGGAGGGGCGCGCGTATCCGGACTTCTACTCCTCGCGCGCGTTCGCGATGTGCGACCACGAGATCGCGCACGTCTACGTGCGCGATCCGGACGACGTCGGCAAGGTCGCGGAGGTCCTTGAGGCCACCGGCGAGTACGAGACTGTCGAGCGCCGCGCCGGACAGCACTGGGCGCATCCGTCTGCCGGCGAGCTGCTGCTCACGGCGAAGAAGGGAAGCTGGTGCGCCTACCAGTGGTGGAAGGACGCGCGCGAGGCGCCCGACTGGGCCACGCACGTGGACATCCACAACAAGCCCGGCTACGACCCCTGCGAGTTGTTCTTCGGCTGGTCGATACCTCCGAAGACGTGCCAGGACCCCACGCGCGTCAAGGGCACGCATGGCCGGCGCTCCGCCATCGCGTGGGCATCGACCGACACGCGCGTGGGCGGCGACTCGATGGACGCCATCGCGGCACGTGTCCTATTTGTGGTATAATTTCAGGCAACCCCTAAAGGAGAATTGAGAAATGGAAGTAACAGCAGCAAACCCGTTGGTCGGATCGTTGATCTTCGCGCTCGGAGGACTGGCAGGCGCAGTGTTCGCCGTGCCGTTCAGGAAGGTGAAGGGCTGGGCGTACGAGAAGTACTGGCTGGTGTACGCCATCTTCGGCCTGGTGCTGTTCCCTGCGCTGCTGGCGTTCGCCACGGTGCCTGACGCGTGCGGCGTCATCTCGCGCACGCCCGGGGCCGTGCTGGCACGCTGCGCCGGCTTCGGCGCCCTGTGGGGGCTTGGCGGTCTCACGTGGGGACTCATGATCCGCTACCTCGGCATCGGGCTCGGGCTCGCAATCGGATGCGGGCTCTGCTCGGCCACTGGAACGCTCATTCCGCCGGTGGTGTCGGGCGAGGCCGGCAGGCTGGTGGAGAACACCGGCGCGGTGGTTGTGCTGGCGGGCGTCCTGGCGTCGCTCCTCGGCATCGTGTTCGTCGGCCTCGCCGGCAAGTCCAAGGAGTCCGAGCTGCCCGAGGAGGAGAAGAAGAAGGCCGTGGCAGAGTTTGACTTCAAGAAGGGCATGGCAGTGGCCATATTCTCCGGCATCGCCTCGGCCGGCATGAACTTCGGCCTGCAGGGCGGCATCTGGAAGGCGTCCGTGGCGGGGCAGGACGTGACGGTGTCCATGTCGGACCTGGCGATGCACGCCGGCGCGAAGGCGAGCTGGGCCGGCATGGCCGTGCTGGTGGTGGTGCTGCTAGGTGGCTTCGCCGTGAACGCCGCCTGGTGCCTGTGGCAGATGGCCAAGAACCGCGGCAAGGCCGATGCGGAGCAGGGAACGAAGGCGCCGATCGCGGCCAACATCTTCTTCGCCGGGCTCGCGGGCGTCATCTGGGCTTGCCAGTTCGCGTGCCAGAAGTACGGCGAGCCGATCGTCGGCGACGACATGGCGTACATCGGCTTCGCGGTGGTGATGGGCTCGAGCGTGATGTTCTCGTCGGTGCTCGGCATCCTGCTGGGCGAATGGAAGGGCACGGGCAAGAAGACGAAGGCGTACCTGGCGATCGGCATCTGCGTGCTGGTGGCGTCGTTCGTAATCGTCTCCGCCGGCAAGAAGCTGGCGCCGCCGAAGTCGGCGGAGGACGTCGCCAAGGAGGCGGCGCAGAAGGCGCTGACGGTCAAGTACCTCGAGGCGCAGTTCCCGAAGAAGTAAAGAATACCGCGAGGCAGACATGGGCAGGACGATACCTTTCACGGCCGAACGGCTGGAGGAGCTGGCGAAGCGCTGGCCGACGCCGTTCCACATCTACGACGAGGCGGCGATCCGCACGCATGCGCGCGAGCTGAAGGCCGCGTTCGCATGGAACAGGGGATTCCACGAGTACTTCGCGGTAAAGGCGACGCCAAACCCCCACCTGATGGCGATCCTGCGCGAGGAGGGGTTCGGCAGCGACTGCTCGTCCATGGCCGAGCTGGTGCTGGCGGACGCCGTCGGCAACCGCGGCGAGGACATCATGTTCACGTCGAACGACACGCCTGCGGCGGAGTTCGTGAAGGCGCGCGAGTTGGGCGCAATCATCAACCTCGACGACATCACGCACATCGACTTCCTGGAGAAGGCGTGTGGCAGCCTTCCGGAACTTGTCTGCTGCCGCTGGAACCCCGGTCCGCTCAAGGGCGGAAACGCCATCATCGGCAAGCCCGAGGAGGCGAAGTACGGTTTCACCACGGCGCAGCTCTTCGAGGGGTACGCGGCGATGAAGGCGAAGGGCGTCAAGCGCTTCGGCCTCCACACGATGGTCGCGTCCAACGAGCTCGATCCGCAGTACATCATAGACACGGCCACGCTCCTCTTCGACCTCGCCGTGGAGATATCGCGCAAGGTCGGCATCACCTTCGACTTCGTGAACATAGGCGGCGGCATCGGCATCCCGTACCGTCCCGACCAGAAGGCGATGGACATCGCGCGCGTCGGGAAGGGGATAGAGGAGGCGTACGCCGCGCACCTGCGCGCGCAGGGCCATCCCGACCTGAAGCTCTACATGGAGTGCGGCCGCTGCATCACCGGACCGTACGGCTACCTCGTCTCGCGCGTGCTGCACGTGAAGGACACCTACCGCAAGTACGCAGGCCTCGACGCCTGCATGGCGAACCTGATGCGTCCCGCGCTCTACGGCGCGTACCATCACATAACGGTGCCTGCGAAGATGGACGTGCCTGCCACAGAGACGTACGACGTGACAGGCTCGCTCTGCGAGAACAACGACAAGTTCGCGATCGGACGCCAGCTCCCGCCGCTCGAGCCGGGCGACCTGCTGGTGATACACGATGCCGGCGCGCACGGCCACGCGATGGGCTTCCAGTACAACGGCAAGCTCCGCAGCGCCGAGCTGCTGCTGCGCCCGGACGGCACGGTGAAGGAGATCCGCCGCGCCGAGACGCTCAAGGACTACTTCGCTACGCTCGACTTCCCCGGCCTGCCAGTCAGCTAGAGGTCCAACATGCTACTAGATCGTAGATGTTTCCTTGGTGGTGCGCTTGCTGCAGTGGCGGCGCTTGGCGCGCGCGCGGCGAACAGTTCTCCGGCGTCCGGCGACGGGCGGCGGACATGGGGCGAGAGGCTCGCGGAGAAGGGGATGCTCTTCATCGCGCATCGCGGCTGCCAGTCGCTCGCGCCGGAGAACACAATCCCGTCGTTCGTGTGCGCGGCGCGGCTTGGGCTGCAGGCGATTGAGACGGACGTGCGCTTCTCCAAGGACGGGAAGCTGGTATGTTCGCACGACGACTCTCTGAAGCGCATGTTCGGGCTGAAGAAGAAGGTGTCGGAATTGGACTGCGCGGAGCTGAGGACGCTTGTGCCCACGAAGGGCAACGGGCTCACTTCGTGGCCGAAGGAGATGCTGCGCATCCCAACGTTCGGCGAGTACCTGGACGTATGCGAGAAGTACGACGCGGTGCCGTTCATCGAGACGAAGGGCGACAAGGCCGTGGTGAAGCCGGTACTGGACGAGGTGCGTCGGCGTGGCCTCTCCCGCGTGGCCGTGCTCTCGTCGGTATCCTTCGACCACATCCTCGAGGCGCGTCGCTGCGACAAGGAGATATTCATACACCACATCTTCAGCAAGCCCGAGCAGCTGGACGAGCTGGCGGCGCAGGGGAATGCGGGCCTCTCGTACAACTACAAGGATCTTTCTGCCGTGCCGGACGGCATCGTGGCGCGCGTCCACGCGAAGGGCGTCAAGATGTGCCTCCGCGCAGGCGACACGCCGGAGACAGTCGCGAAGATGATCGAGATGGGGCTTGACTACATCCCCACTAACGTGACGGTGCCTTGCGTCTAGAGGTTGTCCGAATCCTCGCGTTGTGCTATCATGTGCGGCGCAGGACACCGGAAGGACCGAATGACCGAAAGAGAAGCGAGAATCGCATTCAACATGATTCCGACCGTCGGGTCGGTGACAGTGGCGCGGCTGGCGGCCGAGGCCGGAGGCAGCGTGGCCGAGGCTTACGCGCGATATCCGGACAAGCGCGACTGGGAGGGGAAGGAACCCGAATGGGAGCGCGAGATCGCGCGTGCCGCGAAGATGCGCGTCACGATCGTGACCGAGCTCGACGCCGCCTATCCGCCGCTCCTGAAGAAGATCGCCTCTCCTCCGCTCGCGCTCTACGTCACTGGCGATCCGGCCGTGCTGTCCAAGGCCGGAGTCGCGCTCGTGGGCACGCGCGCGGCCACCGCCTACGGGCGCGAGACGGCGGAACGGCTCGCCGCAGGGCTTGCGCAGCGCGGCTGGGCCGTGTTCTCAGGCCTTGCCGCGGGCATCGACGCGGCGGCGCACCGCGGCGCGCTCGCTGGCGGCGGCGCGACGGCTGGCATCCTGGGCGGCGCGCTCGACTGCTTCTTCCCGAACGAGAACCGCAAGCTCGCGCGAGAGATGGTGGAGAAGGGCGGATGCGTGGCGAGCGAGTTTCCGTTTGGACGCCGTCCCGACGCGCAGACGTTCCCGCAGCGCAACAGGATCGTATCCGGCATCTCGCACGGCGTAGTGGCCGTGGAGTGTCCGCTCCGCAGCGGCACGCTCATCACATGCTCGCGCGCCGTGGAGCAGGGGCGGGCGGTGATGGCCGTGCCCGGACGCGTTGACTGGAAGGTCGCAGCCGGATGCAACCATCTCATCCGCGAGGGCGCACGCCTCGTGACGTGCGTGGACGACATCGTCGAGGAATTGACTCCGTTGGGAGTCGGGAGCAGAAAGTCGAAGGCCGAAAGTCGAAGGTCGAAAGTCGAACAATCCCCCGTTCCTCATTCCCCATCCCCCGTTCCCCATTCCCCAATAACCATTGAGGAGTCGCTGGTGATTCGGGCGATCCCGGAAGGCGGCGCCACGGTCGATGCGATAGTCCGCGAGGCGAAGCTTCCTATAGAGAAGGTCAACTCCTTGCTGGTGGGGTTGCGCCTCAAGGGGCGCGTGCGCTTTCTTCCCGGAAACCGCGTAATGGCCGCACAGGCTTGAACAGCACAGGAGAATGACAATGGGAAAATGCCGGTTGTTGATGTTGGCCGCCATGTGCGCGGCGATCTGGTCGCTTGACGCGTCTGCGGAATGCGATCCCACGAAGCTGGAGTTCAAGCTGCTCTCGACGCGGCGGTTCATGCTCGACAACGAGGTGATGCTCTCCGAGTTCGTGCCGGGCGAATCGGCCCGTCCGAGCCTCCAGAACCCGCTGATGCCATATTGCGCGAATCCGCTCCCGAAGCTTGCCTACGGGAAGGGCGCGGTGACGCTCTCCGCGCCCGCTGGCGCGGCGGCGGAGGGCGTGCTCTTCGTCGGCGCGTTCCACCCGGGTGTCCATTTCTCGGCGGACGTGCAGTCGCTCTCCGAAGGCGCCGCCGCCGTGCTGTGCATCGCGCCGTATGACGGCTCGTTCCGCGCATGCGTGCGTGCCGAGCCGGGGAAGCCCGTTGCGTTCGAGCAGTCTTTCGAGGGGAAGAAGCTGGACGCGAAGCTGGATGATCCGCAGGTCGTGCCCGCGCCGCCGTTCCGTCTCTCGGCGGTCGTGGCGGGTCCGACGATCCTCATCGCGGTGCGCAAGGACGGCGACGTGCGCTACCTCGGGTCCGTCGCGCTCGTGGAGGATCCCGACATCCGGCGGCGCGATTTCGCGGGCTGGCTCAAGTGCGCGGCGGGGGCGTCCCTGCCGCCCGGAGGCACGGCGTCGCTCACGCGCGCGGCCGTCACGCTCACGGCGGGCGTGGGGCAGGCCGACTTCCGCATCGTCACCGACGGACCCGGCTGCCGCCCGTACATGGAGAACGGACGCATCTTCTGCACCTTCTCCGCGCGCGCCGGGCTGAAGTATACGAAATCCGTGGCGAGCTTCAATCCCTCCGTCTTCGACTTCCGCATGGAGGGCATCCTCCTCACGAGCTACGGCGACGATGACCCCCTGCTGCGCAACGACGGCGTCGGCCACGTGTTCCGCGACTCGGACGGCGTCTGGAAGGCGATCGCCGTCGGCTGGTCCACGACGAAGCACGACCTCAGCCCCAGCTCGCGGAAGGGAAGCGGACTCGTGGCCTGCGAGTCGCGCGTGAACCCGCTGCACGGCATCCACGTGCTGCGGGCGAAGCCGCTCGTTGTCGGCGACGGCATCAAGAGCGAGGATCCCTACACCACCTTCGACCCGACGACGAACAAGTGGCGCCTCGCGACCTCCTCCTTCACCGGCAAGGGGCTGCGCGCCTGCTTGTGGGAGTCCGACCGCTGGGACGGACCCTACGCCCAGATCGCGGGCCCCGTCCCGTTTGACTCCACTGGTTGCGAGATCATGGATTTCGGCGGGCGGAAGTACGTGATGACGGCGAACGCGAAACGCAGGCGTCCCGTCTACGAGTATCCGTCGCTGCAGTACGTGGGCGAGCTGCGCCTCGACTTCGAGCCGTACAACGCGGAGTGCTCCAACGGACGTATCTTCACGGCGTTCGCGGAGATGCCGGAGGGATACCCGTACAGGTACATCCTGCTCACGATGGACCGCCAGAACTTCCCGGGCATGCCGAGGCCCAACTGGACATACGGCGCGATGTACCTCTACGGCGCAAATCCTTGACTCTGAACGATTTCAATTGCCAATGCACGGGGGAAGATGGTAGTATACGGACATTCTGCAATTTGAGGAGACTGCATTCATGAAAAAGACGTTGAAGGTTGTTGGATTCCTCGCGGCGGTCGCGGTCGGCGCGAACCTCCCGGCGGACACGCTCACGTGGAGCGGCGGCGACGGCACGTGGGACGCCACGAGCCTCA
>CAMPAF010000112.1 GCA_946631535.1 uncultured Verrucomicrobiota bacterium | reverse complement strand
GCCATTTTGAGGCCATTGGCAACCGCCATCTGCTTCCCCGCCCGCTCCACCAGGTGCAATGCTCGCGCCGCTTCTTCGCCTACACGCGCATGCCCAAGCCGGGCGGGGGGCTGAAGATTACCCGCGATGCCGCCGGCGAGCCGATCGCCGCCAGCACTTCGCCTGAATACGGCGAGCGGCTGGCCGATGCCCTTGCCGCCGCCGCGCATGGCGCCGTGATCATCAGCCCGTGCATTTCCGATGGCGAGCGGCAGATCGCCCGCGAGGCATTGAAGCGAAACCTGCCGCTCGTCACCTTGCAGAACAAGGGCTTCGCGCGGCTGCAGAAACCGGTCGGCCGCTACTTCGACGCCTGCGCCGAAGGACGCCTTCTCATGATGGCGCCGGCCGCATGGCCCTACACGCCGCAGAAAAAGCCCATGACGCGCTTCGACGCCACCGCCTTGAACCGCCTCTGCCAGTGGCTGGCGGGTGAGGATGCGCTCAAGATCAACTACCACGGCATGAAGCCCGCCAACATCGACCAACTCGCCAAGGTTGCCGCGCAGGTGGAAAAGTGAAAGAATCCCGCACCGCCTCCGGCAGATTTGGTATAATTCGTGGGCAGTGAAACTGGCGGAAGCTGGTAAAAGTTTCATGGAGCAGTGAAAGGAATAGTCCGATGAACTTGAAAAAAGAGGTGAAGATTGGAAGGGGCAAGTTCATCGGCTGCTACGAGTGCAACCTGCCGCCCGTCGGCACGCTCATGCTCTTCCGATAGTGGGCACGCGGCAATGAAGAAATTGATCGGACTCGCGCTGGTGGCGCTGCAGGGAATCGCCCTGCCCGCCAAGGACATTGAGGTGATGGCGGTCTATTACCCGCATTGGCACAAGTACCCGAAGGGGATGGAGTGGTTCGGCGAGAAGTGGGACTGGTCGGAGGCCGAATGGGCCTTCGTGAAGGATCCGGTTGTCCGCTTCCCCGGCCAGATCAACTTCAAGCCATTCGGCGGCTACTATTCCGGCAGCGACCCGAAGGACGTGGCGACGGAGATCGCGCTCGCCTCCAACGCCGGCATCGACGTCTTCCTCTACGACTACTACTGGTACAACGGCGAGAAGACCCAGGAGGAGGCGATCGAGCAGGGCTTCCTCAAGGCGAAGAACCGCGACAAGATGAAGTTCGCGCTCATGTGGTGCTACCACGACCGGAAGAAATCCTCCTGGCGCAAGAAGTTCGGAGGCGAGTCGACGTACTGCATGCGGCTCGCGCGCAAGCCCGAGGAGTTCCTGGGACTCATCGACTACTCGATCGCGCATTACTTCAACCAGCCCGAGCACTGGCGGCACAACGGCAAGATATTCTTCTCCGTCTACAATGCGTGGGACATGATCAAGGACTACGGCGAGGAGGGGACGAAGTCCGCGTTGCTGGAGGCGCGCCGCCGGGTCCGGGCCGCCGGCCTCGGCGAAGTGGAATTCAACGCCCAGAACCTCTGGAACCGGACGATGACCGAGACGGCCGAGCGCTGCGGATTCGATTCGCTCACGTCCTACGGCTGCAACACCTACAGCCTGCCCAACCACCGGCAGCGCTACGCTGCCGGCGAGCGGCTGTTCGACTTCGCCGAGGCGGAGAAGGTCCTTGACGCGAAGTGGAAGACGATGTCGTCAATCTCCAAGCTGCCCTACTATCCGATCGTGCCGACGGGGTGGGATTCGTCGTTGCGGTGCGCAAAGGACGAGAAGTTCCCGTGGCCCGGTCCGGAGGTGGACTATCCCTATTGCGGCATCTTCACCAACGCGACGGACGCGCTCTTCGAGAAGTACCTGCGTGCGGCGAAGGAACACGCGCTGGCCGATCCGAAGAAGCCAGGCGTCGTCTACATCAACGCGTGGAACGAATACACCGAGGGATGCTTGCTGCTGCCGGACAACCGCCGGGGCGACCTGCGCCTCCGCGCGATCGCCCGCGTGTTCGGGCGGCGTCCCGCCGACGAGTACGTGTTCACGTCCGCCTACCGCTCGTGGGAGAAGAAGCCGGTCAACCAGCCGGCGAAGACCATGCGCGCGCCCGACGTCGAAAACGCGAAGTACGGGCCGCATCCGCGCCAGGGAATGGACGTCTGGTTCCCCGGAAAGGCGCGTCCGGCGGCGGATGCGGCGAAGCGTCCCGCGCTTGTCGTCATCCACGGCGGCGGCTGGAGCGCCGGCGACCGCATTCCCGGCGCGAGCGGATGGGAACCTATCTGCCGCAAGGAGGGGATCACGCTCGTCTCCGTGGGCTACCGCTTCATCCAGGACGGCCGAGACGAACATCTGTCGCCGCCCGTGCGCGCGCCGCTTGACGACGCCATCGCCGCCATCCGGTTCATCCAGGCGCACGCGGACGAATGGAAGATCGACGTGACGCGCATGGAACTGACGGACGGCAGCACGGGCACCTGTTCATCGCCCCACGCCCGCGAAGCGATCGTCAAGGCACTTCTGGACTGACAAGGAGAAGTCACATGCAATCACGTTGCAAAGGCATCATCGCGTCCGTGGCTCTGGGCGCGGCAGTCTGTTCGTACGCGGCGGAAATTTCGTCGACCACGCTCACGGCGGTCTTCAGCGACGCCGAGAAGGGGCGTTTCGCGCATCTCGTGGACCGGCGGGGGCAGGAATTCGTTTCGCCGCGCAACGTCGATTCCCCGCTCTGGCAAGTGGAGGCGTGCAAGACGGACGCGTTCGCGGAGACGGCGATCATTCGCGCCAACCAGTCGAAACGGTACGCGGCGCGCGCGGTGGCGGGCGGCATCGAGCTCACGTGGGAGGACGCAGGCGCGGCCGTCGAGAAGGCCGTGGCCACCTTCCTCGCGAAGCCGGGTGATCCCGCGATCCGCTGCCGGATCACCGTGACGCCGAAGAAGGGCTGGGCGCTCGTGGAGACGCAGTTCCCCCGTTTCGCGATGAACGAGTGCCTCGGCACCACGCCCACGGACGACGCGATCGTGATGGGCACGGGCCACGGCGGTCTCGTGCGCTATCCGATGAACCCGAACCGCGAATACTGGCGCAGCCGCCACATGGGGCATTCGCCCGGTAACCTCGTGGCACAGTTCGGCTGCTTCTACGACGACGGCGGCGGTCTCTACACGATGGCGGAGGACGCCGACGGCAACGAGAAGGAGTTGCTGATGGACCGCTGGTGGCGGAAGGACCGTCCGGACGGCACCTACTACGGCGGCGACTTTCTCTTCCGCTGGAGCCGCTTCGAGTATTCCGAGACGGCCGACGCGCAGCCCTACGACATCCTCCTGCGCAGCTTCGCGAACCCCGACGGCGAGGAGACCACCTGGTACGACGCGGCCGACCTCTACAAGGCGTGGGCGAAGAAGCAGTTCTGGTGCAAGAAGACCTTCCTTGAGAAAACCGAATTCCTGCCGCAGTGGACGCGCGACGCGCCCGTCGTCATGGAATTCAACCGCGCCTGGTTCGACCAGCCCGCGTTCATGAAGAACTGGCTCGAGAACTACTGGAAGAAGCATTTCCCGGACGCGCCGTTGCTGAGCATCCTGATTGGCTGGGAACACCACGGCGACTGGATCACCACCGAGTATTTTCCCATCTATCCAAGCGAGGAGAAGTTCGCGGAGATGATGGGCTGGGTGAAGGCGGCGGGCGGCCATTTCTGGCCGTGGCCGGGCGGACACCACTGGAACGTGCAGGTGGGGAAGAAGGACGACGGCACCTTCCGCCTCGACTTCTCGAAGGACTTCTGGGAGCGCGCCGCGCCGCACGCCGTCCTCGATCCCGACGGCAAGGTGCGCCTCGACAACCTCGGCTGGCTGGGCGGCGGCAACTCGGCCACGATGTGCCCCGGCGACCCGTGGACCGTCGACTGGTGGAACAAGGACATCGCCTGCGCGCTCGTGAAGCGCGGCGCGGACCTCGTGCAGGCCGACCAGGACGTGGGTGCGCGCGTGCGCACCTGCTGGTCCACGAAGCACGGACACAAGCCCGGCCCCGGCCGCTGGCACATGCACGCCCAGCGCCACCAGTTCGAGACGATGCTCGCGGAAATGCGGAAGATCAACCCCGGCGCGATGTTCTCCTTCGAGGAGATGCACGAGTACTTCAACGACATCTACGCCTTCGCCGATTACCGCAACTGCCGCTGGCCCGGGCCGGAGTGGGCGAGCGTGTGGAACTACCTCTACCACGAGTACGTGCCGCCGTTCCAGAGCGGTTCCGAACAGTATTCGCGCTGGTTCTGGATGGCATTCTGCGCGGCCGACGGGCAGATGCCGCGCCTGCCCACGACCACGGACTACTACGAGAAGGATCCGGGCAGCCTCTTCGCGAACGGCGGATTCGAGGAACTGTGCCTGGGTGGACAGGGCGCGCGCTTCTGGGAGAAGCCGGAGACGCACGAGATCGTGGCGGGCGGCGCGCCCGAGGGGAAGCAGGCGCTCCGCGTGGCGACGGATGGCGCGCGGAAACAGGTGGCGCGGAGCATCGCGATCGACACGTTCTGGAAGGAAGGGACCACCTACCGCGTTTCGGCCTGGCTGAAGGGCGAAAAGGACAACCGGAACAACGCTCTGACCGTCAGCGCCATCACGCCCGTCAAAGGGAAGTACAAGTCGTTCGGCGGCTGTTCGCTCAAGGTGCCGCCCGCGCGCGAGGGATGGAAGCGGGTTTCACGCGAATTCACGATCGGCAAGGGTGCGCAGAACCTCCGTTTCATGCTGGACGCCTATGGCGGCACGTCGTTCTTGGCCGACGGCATCGCATTTGAGGAGAAACTCCCGGATGGGACCTTCCGTCCGGTGGCCCGTACCAATTCCGACGACAAGAAGGAGATGCTCGCCTTCGTCGAGCGCTGGATTCGGCTCTACCGCGGCGAGGGCCGCAAGTGGCTCGCGCACGGGCGTCAGCTCCATCCGCCGAAGATCGACTGCGAATCGGTCGCCTACCACGAGAACTTCCGGGGCACGGAGATCGACAACGTGAAGCCGACGGTCTTCGGCACGGCGTGGGAGGCGGCGGACGGCACGCGCGCTCTCATGTTCGTGAACGCGACGGCCTACGAACAGAAGATCGCCTACCGCTGGAAGGGCGTCTGGACGCGCACAACGATGAAGCCGCACGAGCTGCGCCTAGTCCCATTGGCGAAATAGCCGGGGCCGCCGAGCGAATCTTTGGTATAATGTTGGCATGAGAAAAACGACATTCTTCCTAATTGCGGTCGGCCTGTGGATAACGGCCGTCGCCGCCCCCCTGCGGTTCCTCTCGTTCAACATCTACGGCTACGGCGAGAAAGAAGGCATGCCGCCCGAAGCGCGTTCGGCAGGAGTGGAGGAATCGATCGTCAAGTGCAATGCGGACGTCATTTCCCTCCAGGAAGTCGCGCTGGCGTGGTGGGACGGCACGCCGCTCTTCGAACACCTTGCCGCCGAGTTCGGGATTGTGCGCGGGGACGAGGAGGAGGCGCTGCGCCGCGCGGGCGCGCCCGACGGATACCGTCCGCCGAACTGGGTGAACCACGAACCGCTACTCTACCGGAAGTCGCGCCTCAAGATGCTCGACTCGGGCCTTGATTTCTTCCACCTCTCGCTCCAGGCCGAGAAGAGCGTGACGTGGGGCGTGCTCGAGGACCGCGAAAGTGGACGGCGGTTCATCGCGTTCGCGACGCATTTCTGGTGGCAGGGCAACGGACTGGAGAGCGACACGATCCGCGAGTTGAACGCGCGCCACGTCCTGAACCGTGTGGCGGCGATCCGCCGGAAGTGGGGCGAGCTGCCGGTGATCGGCGGCGGCGACCTGAACTGCCGCCCCGGATCGCTCGCGCACGAGGTGTTCCGCCTCGCCGGCTACCATAACGCGGCGGACGTGGCGCCGGATCGTTCGACGCACCGCTCGCATCACGGCTATCCCGTGCGCGGGAAGGACGGCGTGTTCCGCGGGGCGCTCCGTCCGACGGCGGAGGACGTGCCGGGAATGTCCATCGACCACATCCTCTTCTCTCCCGGCATCCGCGCGCTGCGCCACCACATCTGGGTCGGCAAGCCCGAGATCGATGTTTCCGACCACTCGCCCGTGACGGCGGACTTCGAGTTTACGGACGCGCAGGAGCGCGTCATCCCCGGGTCGCCGACGACGCGGTTCGTGGAGATGGCACGCGCGATGTACGCCACGCCCGCGTTCGCCGCGTACACGAACACGATCGTGCACCTCTTCGTGGGATACGAGGCGGACACGCTGGACCGTCCGCGGCAGGGCGACCTCGTGCGTTGGATCCACGTGCCGGGCGCGCGCAACGTGCGCGACATCGGCGGCTGGACCGGGTTGCGGGAAGGGCGCGTCTACCGCGGAACCGAGCTGAACGAGGTCGGCAACCACAAGCTCAAGATCGGGACCGCAGGCAAGAAGGTGCTGCTCAAGGACCTCGGAATCCGCACCGACCTAGATTTCCGCGCCCTCGACGAGAAGTCGCGAGGCGCATGCGTGACGCAGTCGGTTCTGGGAGCGGGCGTCCAGCTCGTGGACGCGGTTATCCGTCCCTACATGCGCATGTACGACCAGACGAACGAGTATGCCGCCGTCATGCGCGTGTTCGCCGACGAGAAGAACTACCCCGTGTACATGCACTGCTGGGGCGGGGCCGACCGCACGGGAACTGTGGCGTTCATCCTGGAAGGACTGTGCGGCGCGTCGGAGGCCGATCTCGCGATCGACTACGAGCTGACGAGCTTCGCGATCTTCGGCCTTCGTACCCGCATGAACCGCGGCTCGGCCAACTTCGCCGACATCGTCGCACGGATCAAGACATATCCCGGCGCGACGCTCGCCGAGAAGTTCGCCGCCTACGTGCGCAACACGCTTGGCTTGTCGAACGCCGAGATCGCGGCCATACGCAAGAACCTCGTCCGCTGACGGAAAAGAAAGAGTTGCCATGAAATTCGCGCTTGCCGACTGGATAGCCATCGCCGTCTTCTTCGCCATCCTGCTGGCGATTCCAGTTCTGTCCAACCGCAAGACGTCAAAGACGTCGTCGGAGTTCTTCCAGTCCGGACGCTCCATGCCTTGGTGGCTGATCGGCATCTCGATGGTCGCGGCGATGACGTCCACGAACTCGGCCAACCTGTTCACTCAGCTCATCCGCGAGAACGGGCTCGCCGGCAACTGGGCGTGGTGGTCGTTCCTAACGGGCGGCGTCCTGACGGTGTTCGTGTACGCGAAGCTGTGGTATCGTTCAGGCGCGACGACCGACATCGCATTCTACGAGCTGCGATATTCCGGCAAGCCTGCGGCGTTCCTGCGGGCGTTCCGAGCCGTGTATCTGGGCGTAGTGTACAACCTCCTCGTGATGGCTACTGTGTTGCTGGGCGCGGTGAAGCTGGGGACGGTTCTCTTCGGCGTTCCCGCGTGGGTGGTGCTTGCCGTAACCGCGGTGGCTAGCGTGTTCTACTCCACCATCGGCGGCATACGCGGGACGATATACGCGGACTTCTACCTTTTCACAGTCATCATGGTGGGTGCGGTTGCAGTGATGGTGTACGGCGTGGCAGCGCCCGAGGTGGGCGGCTACGCCGCGCTCATGAAGAACGCGGCCGTAGTCTCCAGGCTGAACTTCCTGCCGGATTTCAAGGACACTGACACGCTCGTGGCGGTGTTCGTGATTCCCGTGGCGATCCAGTGGTGGAACGTGTGGTATTCCGGCAGTGAGCCTGGCGGCGGCGGCTACATCGTGCAGCGCATGCTCACGGCGAGGACGCCGAACCACGCGCTCGGCGGAACGCTGTTCGCGCAGGTGGTCCAGTACGCGCTTCGCCCTTGGCCGTGGTACATCGTGGCGTTCGCGTCGATCGTCGTGTTTCCAGACCTCGAATCGATACGCCAGGCGTTCCCCGGCGTGGACCCTAAGCTGGTGGGCAACGACATGGCGTATCCGGCGATGATCAAGTTCGTGCCGGCAGGGTGGCTGGGCGTTGTGGCGGCGTCGCTGATGGGCGCGCTCTTCTCCACGATCGCGGCCCAGATATCGATGGGCTCGAACTACGTCGCGAACGACGTGTGGAAGCGTTTCGTGAGAAAGGACGCGAGCGGTCGCGAGCTGATAGTGGTGGCGCGCGCGACGTCGGTGGCGTTGATGGCGGCGGGATGTCTGCTCGTGCCGTTCATCGCCGACGCGAAGGCTGGCTTCGATCTCCTCGTGATGATCGGTGCGGGCACGGGCGCGGTGTTTTTGCTGCGGTGGTTCTGGATGCGCATCAACGCATGGACAGAGATAGTGGCGATGGCGGTGTCGATAGTGTGCGCGGTGTTCTTCCAGATCGCATGGCCGTCTGTGTCTGACGTGAAGTTGCTCTTCTGGCATCGTCTTCTCTTGACGATCGGCGTGACCACTGCGGCTTGGCTTGCGGCCACTTTCGCCACAAAGCCAGAATCGCCGGAGGTGCTGGACGACTTCATGAAGCGCGTTCGCGCGAACGGTCGCGATGTCGGAATGGGCGTCCTTTGGACGTTCGTCGTCTCGCTCGCGATCTTCGTCTTCATGTGGGCGATCGGAGCCGTTTTCTGCGGTGCCTGATTTTTTTGAGGTTTTTTCATTTTCCCACTTGCGCCGCAACGTAAAAACCGCTATTCTATTGGCGTTGCGAGGGATTTCCCCTTGCGCGTAAAAGGAAAACAAAAAAATGGCAAAGAAAGAAGTCGTTCCGACCAAGAAGGGTGAAGTCATGGCCGCTCTGGCCGAAGCCGCTGGCATCAGCAAGAAGCAGGCGATCGCCGTCTGCGACAAGCTGTTCGACCTCGCGGTGAAGGGTGCGAAGCAGGAAGAGAAGGGCTACAAGCTCCTCGATTTCGGCAAGCTGCGCATCAAGAAGCAGGGCGCCCGCACGGTCCGCAACCCGCAGACCGGCGCGACGATCAAGAAGCCCGCGTGCAAGGTGGTGAAGTTCACCCTCGCCAAGGCCGTCAAGGTCGCCGTCCTCGCGAAGTAACGGGACGAGCATC
>CAMPAF010000111.1 GCA_946631535.1 uncultured Verrucomicrobiota bacterium | reverse complement strand
GCGCGGTGGTGGTGCGGGAAGTTCCACTCCACGCCGCCGGAGATCCACGCGCCGAGCATGCCGATGAGCGCGGGCTTCACGACGTGCTGGCGGTAGAAGATCTCGAAGCCGGTCTTCTTGTCGGTGAAGTTGAGCAGGTGCCCGCCGTGCTCCGGCAGGAGTCCCATCTGGAGCCACTCGTTCTCGAGCACGAGGTACTTGTAGTTCTCGTCGATCTTCTCGTCGTGCAGCACGTCCTGCATCGGGTACGGGTACACGCGGCCCTGCGCGCCCTGGTAGACGCGTCCAGTGAAGAAGATGGGCGTCTTGTCATAGCCGCCCGGCGCGTACGTCGGGAGCATGATCGTGTCTTCCTTCATCTGCACCTCGCCCGCGAGGCACGCCGCCGCGCACGCGATCATCGACAAGCTGATTGTCTTTTTCATCAGTTCCTCTCAATCTTCCTTCTTGATTCTTTGACCACCAAAGCCACTAGCCACTAACTTCACTCACTTCGCCGTCGTCACGAAATTGACGATCCGGGCGGTCTTGTTGGGGTCGACGCCGTGAGGATGGTGCCCGAACGCGCCGCGCTTCTCGACGTCGATCCGGCCGCCCGCTTCCTTGAAGCGCGCCGCGAACAGCTCCGCGTTCGAGGCCGGCGGCACGGTCTGGTCCTGCCCGCCGTAGAGAAGCAGCACGGGGATGTCGCCCTTCACGATCTGCGGGGCGAGGTTCACGGGCATGCGCGGATCGTTCGTCCACTTGCCGTCCGCCGGCGCAGCGTTCGCCCACGGGCCGATCGACATTACGTTGAAACCGTCGAAGTTGAGGAGCGGCGCGTCGAGGTAGATCCGGCGCACGTTCTGCGGATAGGCGGCCGCGTAGCGCGTGGAGAAGAACCCGCCCCAGCTCATGCCGATCAGGTTGCACTTCCTCACGAAGCCGAGCTCCTTCACGAGGAAGTCCTGGAACTCCGCGCACGCCTTGAGGCCGGTCTCGTCCATGCGCGTGTCGAACACGTCGAGCGTCACATGGTGGTAGCCCTTCGCGAGCAGGTCGGGGACGCCCGTACGGTCCACGAACGCCTCCGCCCACTGCATCGTCCAGGTCCACGGGATGCCCTTCTTCGGCGTGCGGGACGGCTCCACCACCCAGGCCTTGCGTCCCTTGAACTCGAACTTCGTGCGGCGGTAGCCGTACCACATGTCCTCGCCTGTGATCGTGCAGGACTTCGCGATCTTCGCGCGCAGGGACTTGCCCTCGCGTTCGGCGTCCATCTGCTCGTTCACGTGCTTGATCACGTCGATCTCCTTCGGGTCGTACGGACGCAGCGACGGGCGGTACAGGTCGTGGAACCACTTCGTGAAGTCGTACTTCTCAGCCTCCGGCCTGCCGTCGGCCACCTGCCGCCACATGCTCTCCCACGGCTCGTACGTCTGGTACTTGCCGGCGACGAACCCCCAGCACGTGCAGCCTACGCGGTTCTGTGCGTAGAACGGATACGCGTCGAACACGTAGTTGCGCTTGATGCGCGCGAGCCATTCCGTGTTCACGAGCGGGCGACCGTAGTAGTTCTTCAGCTTGCCGTGGATGCGCGCCTGCGCCTCGAATTCGCCGTAGCAGTGGTACGAGATGATGTCGGAAAGCTGGCCTGCGAGCAGCTGCGGCTTGTTGGCGTCCTTGGGCGACATGCCGTAGTGGCCCGCCCAGACGTCCGCCGCGAGAGGCTGCACGGGGTCGATCTTCCATCCAAGCTCGAACATGCGGCGGAGGAGCGCCACGTGCTCCGGCTGGCGGCGGTTGCCGTTGCCGGGCTCGTTCCAGATGTTCCAGAACGCGATGCGCCTGTCGGTGCGGTATTTCGTCATCACCTCCTCGCACATCGCGAAGAACTTCTCGCGCAGCTCCGGATCGTCCACGCAGGTGTAACCCACCGCCCCCGGGAAGGAGCCGTGCTGGCTGCGCTTGCGTCCGCCGTGGTATCCCCAGTCGCAGGGCTGCGGTCCGGTCTTCGGGAACTTCCAGATCTCCTTCGGGCGCGAGCAGTCGTTGCCCAGCACGAGGATCATGCGCATGCCGTACTTGTCGAGAAGCGCGAGCATCCGCTCGAGGCGCGCCATGAAGCCGTCGTGCTCCGCGCACCACACGGCGAAGCCCTGCTCCTCGATGATGATGCGCATGGTGTTGAAGCCGATGGACTGCGCGAGCTTGAGCTCGGTCTCCATCTCCGCGAAGCGCTCCTCGCAACCCAACTCCTGCCACTGGTCCACGCGGTTCGCCGCGCTCGCCGGCATGTAGTTGCACCCGCGCATCCACGGCTGGGCGTTGTACCACTCCCACGCCTTCTCCTTGGACCACGGCGCGTTTCGCGCCGCAGAGAGGCTCGCCGCGGCCATGCCGACCGCAACGGCAACGAGCATCGTTGTGTTCTTCATCATGTCTCCTTGTCTTGAAATGGTTGTTGAATATGATACATGAAGGGTCCCGCCCGGTCAATATCCATCCTCGCAATAAAAATATAGCCTATCCGGCAAAGTCAGACGACAGCCGTGCCCTCCACTCGCGCATGGAACACCCCTCCCGCGACCGAAACAGCCTCTTCAGGAACGGCTCCGAAACGTATCCGCAGGCTGCAGCTATCCGACCGATCGGCATGTCGAGATCGCGCAGCAACGTCCTGACGCGCGACATGCGCACCTCGTGTATCTCATCCAGGATCGAATGGCCCGTCACCTCGCGAAAGCGCAAGTCCGCCAGCCGCCGCGAGCATCCCATTGCCCGCACAACCTCGGGCACGGAAAGTCCAGCGCACGCCCTGGCGCGTATGAGCTCGATTGCCCGCTTCACGCGCGCGTCGGACTTCTGGAATCGGCGCGTCGATTCGCGCCGCACGAATCCAGCGGGCCCGTATGTCAGCTCGCGAGGTCTTGCCGCAGGGTTCGACAGCTGTTCGTCCAGCAGACTTGCCAGAAGCCATCCGGCCCTGGCGAAGTCAGGCTGCACGCTCGTCAGCGATGGACGCACGTTCGTGCAGATCAGCTCGTCGTCGTCGATCCCCGCCAGCGCCAGGTCCTGCGGAACCGCGATCCCTTGCCTGTGGCAGACGAAGAGGACCTTCTCCGCGATTATGTCGTTTGCACCAAGCACGCCGCAGGGCTTCGGCAGGTTCATGAGCCAGTCGTCAAGATTGCCGCCATCAGACGGATCGAACGAGAAAAAGCGACGTCCAGCCCTGTAGGCAGCCGTTCGGAACGCCCTTTCACGTTCCTCGCTCCAGAATAACGGCTTCTCCCATCCCACGTACGCGTACGTCGGCAGATCAAGCGACATAAGCTCGTCCACCGCCAACCGCGCCGTCGCCGCGCTGTCGTGCGTCACGCGAAACACCTTGCCCTTGAGCTTGGCGGGATCCTGGTCGAGATAGACTACCGGAAGCCCCCCGAAGAGAGCCTTGGGGTTTGTCCCGCCTGCCATTGCGCGGTCAACGAGGCAACCGACAGGACGCCACCTCGTTATCAGCTCTCGTACGCGTGCGGGGTCCACCTCGCTCTCCACCACCTGTACATGCCACCCCTTCGTATGGGCATAGCGGTAGACGCCGGTCAGCTTGTCACGCCACGACTTCCTCGTGGTCGACTGGAAGAACAGCACTATCTTCATGCCGTCTCCGCGTTCGCGTTATCGCAGGATTATCCACGTGCCGGCCTTGGGTATGTAGCGCATGAACGCGCTTGCCGGCAGCACCCCCGGCGAGATGCGCAGGTTGTTCACCAACCCGTGGATGAACGCGCCCGCCACGCCAGTGCCGCCCACCGACAGGTTCGCGCCGTTAGCCGGGAAGCGCAGGACGCCGGCAATCGTCACGGCGTTCCCATACTGTTCATAGTCCTTGAACAACGTGAACACGGTATTGCTTCCCGTTGCGTTGAGGCTGATCGTCATCGCCCAGTGGTGCCACTTCCCGTCATCCTCCGCACCCTCATGGAAGATTACAGGGCTAGACCGTACCGAGACGCCGCCATTCGTCGTGCTGTTCGCCGTCACGCGGATGTCCGGCGTTTGGTTAGGATAAACGGTGTACCACAGCGTCCAGACAGGCGCGTCGCCCCAATTGGCTCCGTCAGAAAGGCGCAACCAGTTTGCGCTGTGCTCCAGCTTGTCGAACCGTGCGAAGAACTCCACCGTCAGCTCTGTGCGATCCAGCAGACGGTTGAACGGCCACCTGATGTACCCGCCGTCCAGCCGCAAGGCATAGCCGCTCGCGCGAGTCTCCAGTCCCGCCACGCCGTCAAGCATCACGAAGCCTTCACGGGTCTTGACGACGGTTGGCGCAACTGCCGCTCCGCTCGTCTCGTTGGCCGTCAACGTCCCCGCCGTGCCCGCCGGCGCGATCGACTCGTCCACGCCCGTCGAGTAATCGCTCTCCAAGGGCGCATCCATCATGCGATCCGTTCCGGCGGCGTGCGTCGTGAGGAACTCCCACGACCTCAGCACGCGCCGCGTGATGCGCACGTCGTCGATGTTGCCCGCAAACGGCTGATAGGTTCGTGTCTCGCCGCCGATCAGGCACGCCAGGCTCCCGTCCACCCATGGCGCAGCAACCTTCGTGCCCACCAGCTTGTAGTCCAAGTACAGCGACACCGCGCCGTTCGCCTTGTCGTAAACGTAGGCCGCATGGTGCCACTTGCCGTCATTGACCTTTGCAGCTGACGTGATCTGCACGTTGGTGGTCGAATTGTTCTGCCCGGCGACGACAAACGTGCGGGCCAGCATCTTGCCTTGATAGATGCACCACTTGAGGAAGCCGCTGTAGACGAGCGTGTCGGTGTCGTTATCGGCGATATCCGTCTTGAAGAACAGTTCCATTGTCAGGTCGTCCGCGATCAGTCCGCTCGCGCCTGGCACGTTTATCAGTTCGGCCCAGCTTCCGTCACCGTTCCCGCATATCTTCAGTGATGCACCCTCTGCGTCCACCATCGTCCCGACTGCGTTGCCGTAGAGGCTTTCGCCTGGCAGGACGGATTCGTCCTGCATCGGACGCAAGTCGTCGCCGAGGTACGTGTCGCGTCCCTTAACATCCAGGAACGAGTACCAGCGTGGAACCAGAGGCTCGGCGAATGCCGCGTTCTGGATATTCCAGTTCATCGCGTTCCACACGTAGTTCGTCGCCGTGCCGTTGACGCACGGCACGAGGTGCTGGGCCGCGAATCCGTAGCCGGTATCCTTGGCCGTGTCAAATGTCAGCATGAGTGCCGTGTCGGCGTCCACGAGCGCCGGACGATCCACCATCGGCACGAGAAACTGGTTTCTTTCAAGAAGGGCGTTGGAGATGCGCACCTCCGCAATCTCGCCCATGTACGTGCGTGTCGAATTATACGGATGCCAGCCAATCACAAGCGGGTACTTGTTGTCTCGCACCGTATCCCAACCCTTCCAGGAAAAGTTCGAGTAGCTGGCGCAGGGCAACCCGTCCAGGTAGAGGACGGCCGTCGCCTTCTCCGTGGACAGGTTACCGTTGAACGTGACGGCCACATGATGCCAACGGCCGTCATAGACGCCCGGCATCTGCGCGGCCTGATTACGCCACGCGCCCCAGTCCGACCCGTTCGCCCGCCAGAAGAGATATCCCTTGCTCATGCTGTTGTCCCACACCGAGAACATGTAGCCGACCCCCGAATCGTTCCCGAAATGAACGACTGGGAACATCTGGTTGGCAGTTCGGTTCGCCGCCTCGGGCGGCAGGCGCACGAATGCCTCGATGGTGAACTTCTCGAGCAGCAGGTCCTTCGCGTCCTCGTACGGCACCACCACACCGCCCTTCACGGCCGTGCCGTTCCAGAGGAGCGCCTTGCCGCTGTTCGTGGCGACGCCCGTAAGCTGGTCGATCACGCGCGGCAGCGCCTGCGGGAAGGAATTGGTCACAATCGGCATGTTCGCCGCGTTGGCGGGCCACGTGCCGTCCGTTCCGGGTTGGGTGCCCGTCGTCAGGTAGCCGTCATACGTGCCTGGGTTTGCGGCATTGACCACCTTGTTGTCAGCGCCGATGGTGTCGAACTTCCACCACGCCACCACGTCAGCCTTTGCGGCAAACCCGGCCAAAAGCGCACAGAGGAGCGATAACTTACGCCCACCCCCTAAAACAACATTTTTTACAAATTTCATGACTGGCTTCCTTAGCGCTCCCAGTTTACCATTCCCGTGCGCCGATGTCTAGCAAGAATGGAACTGTTACGGCAACAAAAACATAGCCGATACGGCAACGCATGCGCAACCGATTTAGCTCCAACCTACGGTTCCATCACGGCGAACCAGCGGCGCGACCCCTTGTCCTCTGCAGTCACGCACAGCGTGGCCGGCTTGCCCGGCTCCAGCAGGGACGACGGCACGGTGAGCGTGAAACGCCCCAGCTCGTCGGTGGAATTCTCGCGCACATAGCGGAGGACGCAGCCATTCCCCTTCCACTCGTGGTCCTGCCACACGATCTGCGGGATGTCGATTATCTTCTTCCCGTTGAGCGAGAGCGCAAACGCCGCCTGCGGCTGCTGGGGATATCCCATCCCGCCCGCGAACGTGAGGTCGAATGTCGGCTTCGCCCGCACGTCCGGCGGCACCGGCAGCGTCTCCCACACGAGTTCCGTCTGGCCCGCGCGCGCACGCGAGATGGACATCCGCGAATAGCCTTCCATCACGTCGCCGGGATTGTCCGTCGAATCGCCCGCGCGGACGGTCCTTCCCCAGCCGTTCAGCGACGGCAGGGCCGACATCTCGACGCGGCTCTTCGGCGCGAAGCGGTCGGACGCCGCATAGTCGATGAGCCCGTCCAGCAGCGCAGCGGCCTCGGGCGTGTCCGCGAGGAGCTTGAGCCCGAACGCCATCAGCGCCGTGCCGGGGCCGACGTTCCCCTGCGCAAGATAGAGATAGCAGAGCGAGCCGCCTTCGCCGACGACCAGCATGTCGTCCTGCGCCAGTCCCGCATACGGCAGGGGCTTGCCGCTGTCGAGGACGAGGCGGAAGAGGAGCGGCGAAAGCACGCCTTCGTGCGGCAAGGACGCGAGCGCGGGATGGTTCGCGAGGGCGGTGCCGACCTGCCTTCCCATCCACCACCAGCCCAGCGACACGTTCGGCTTCCCGTTCACGCCAGCCAGCGTGACCACGCGCTGTCCGCGCGCGAGCGCCTCGGCCGCGAGCGGCGAACCGTACGCCGCCACCACGACCTTCGCCCGCGCGGCCTCGGCCGCAGGAAGGAGGCTATCGTACCGCTTCTCCAGCGCCGCGCGGAACTGTGGCGCCACCGCGATCGTGCTGCCGTCACGCTTGGCGCGGCGCGGGAACACCCAGAAGTCCCAGCTGTTGGATGCGCCGCCGTGACGGCGGCTCTCCATAGCGGGGGTAGCCTCGGCGAGCGTTGCCCTGAGCGTGGCCTTGACGGGTTTGGAGACGTCGGGGAAGGTGATGGCGGCCGTCGTCACCTTCCGCGCCGGCCCGAGGAGAATCTCGCCGATGGGGAGACTACCACCCACGGGAGGGACGCGCTGCCAGGCGTCCGCATTTTCGGTCGCGCAGCAGCGCGACCCTCCCGCATTTTCGGTCGCGCGGCAGCGCGACCCTCCCGCATTTTCGGTCGCGCAGCAGCGCGACCCTCCCGGTGTTGCGGTCGCGCAGGAGCGCGACCCTCCTAGGTCAAGCCGCCATTCGAGCGAAGCGTTCTTCAGCGGGGCATCGCCGAAGTGCGCGAAGAGGAAGTCGGCGGAGAGCGTGTCGCCGGAGGCGAAGACGCGTTTCGTGTCGGGCACGTCGAGGAGAATGCACGAGGGACTGTTGAACCGCGCGAACTCCTCCGGCGAGAACCCGCCGCGCTTCGGCTCCCAGAACGGATTGAAGAGGCCCTGCGCCGTGTAGGTGCTGCCCTGCTCCACCACCACGTCAACGATCGTCCAGAAGATGTGTCCGTCGCAGTACGGATCGGAGCGCGCCGCCTCCACGCCCTGCTGCTGGTAATGGCGCTGGAGCGCGTTCTGCGCGTCCTGCAGGCGGTCGCCCCAGGTGTGGTCGAGACCGAACTTCGCAAGCCAGTCCGCACGCCCCTTCCGCGTGGCGGGCGGCATCCACACGCCCGTGTAGAGCGCCTCGTCGCGCGAGTCGCACTTGATGCAGAGGTTGAGGTACTCGTGCGTGACAAACGGACGCTCCGGGTTGAACGAGCCGCGCGGCCACGGCTTGATCGGGCCGCCCAGGTAGTCCGCCGCCTCGGGCGGGTTGATCTTCTCCGACTGGCAGTCCTGGTTGATCTTCAGGCGGTCGGGGTCCATCGCCTTCACGTAGGCGTGCAGGCGCGCGTCGAGCGTCGGGCCGAACGAGCCTTCGTTGCCCATCGAGTAGACGGCGAAGGACGGATGTCGGCGGAAGTGCTCGTAGAGTTCCGTTACGTCGCGCTTCGGATCGAAGGCGAAGCCCTCGGTGGGCGAGTCGCTGTAGTAGGGCAGCTCGGGCTCGATCATGATGCCGAATTCGTCCGCCGCCTCGTAGTACTCGGGCAGCTCCGTATGCGTGTGCAGGCGCACGAAGTTGAAGCCCGCCGCGCGCACCTTCGCGAGATGCGCGCGGTGGAGGTCGCGGTCGGGCGGCGTGATGCCGGTGATCGGATAGACGTGGTCGTCGCCGAAACCGCGCACGTAGAACGGCTTGCCGTTCAGGTAGAACTCCTTGCCGCGCACCTCGAATTTCCTGATGCCGAAGCGCTCGCGGCGCGTGTGGACGACTTGCCCGTTCTCCACGAGGTCAACGCGCGCCGTGTAGAGGTTGGGATGTTCCGGCGACCACGGGCGGAAATCCGCAAGCGGAAGTTTTATGGTTTGATAGTTTGATGGTTTGATGGTTTGTTCTACGACACGGCCGTCGATCGTGACGCGAACAAGGGGAGTGACGCGCTGCCGCGCGTCCGCATTTTCGGTCGCGCAGCAGCGCGACCCTCCCACCGCCACGTGCACCTCCGCCGACTTCTCGTCGAACAGGCCGCGCACCCAGGCGTCGTCGATGAACGCCTGCGGCGTGGCCTCGAACTCCACGTCGCGGTAGATGCCGCCCCAGCGGTGCATCGCGCTGAAGA
>CAMPAF010000110.1 GCA_946631535.1 uncultured Verrucomicrobiota bacterium | reverse complement strand
GCCGCCACGCAGCGCCCGCATCCCTTGCAGGAGTCCTCTTCTATCTCGGGGTGGCTCGCCACTCCATTTCCTTCTTCAGACATACTATACCTCGCAAAAATTGAGCAGATATTATATCATTTCCCCGGCGCTTCGGGCAAATCCGCCAGAACGCAGAGAAACAGCGAAAAGACTGCAGGATTGGCTAGTTACAGGTTGGCGAACGGGTTGCAGGTAAAACCGCCTGGCGAACGGTGTGGACGGCTGTCGCCGCGCCGGTCCGGACGGCCCCCGCCGCCAGAGCCACCGCCGCCCGGCCTGCGCGGCGCGGACGAGCTGCGGGCGCTCAGGCTCACACGGTTGCGCGCCTTGTCGACGCCGATCACGCGCACCTTGATGCGGTCGCCCGCCTTCACCACCTCCGCCGGGTCGCGGATGAAGCGGTCGGCCAGCTCCGAGACGTGCACGAGACCGTCCTGGTGGATGCCGATGTCCACGAACGCGCCGAACGCGGTCACGTTCGTCACCACGCCCTCGAGCGTCATGCCCTCGTGAACGTCGTCGATCGTCGTCACGTCGTCGCGGAAGGCCGGCTTCTCGAATACGGCGCGCGGGTCGCGCCCGGGTTTTTTCAGCTCGGAGACGATGTCCTTCAGAGTAGGCTCGCCGACATCGTTGGTGATGTACCTGCGCACGTCGATCCTGTCGGCGAGCGAGGCGTTGCCGACTAGCGCCGACACTTCCACGCCCAGGTCGGACGCCATCGTCTCGACGAGCGCGTAGCGCTCCGGATGGACCGCCGACGCGTCTAGCGGGTTCGCCGCACCCCGGATGCGCAGGAAGCCGGCGGACTGCTCGAACGCCTTCGGCCCGAGGCCGCTCACCTTCTTCAGGTCGCTGCGGCTCCGGAACGCGCCGTTCGCGTTGCGCCACGCCACGATCCGCTTGGCGAGCGACTCGCCGATGCCGGAGACGCGGGTTAGGAGCGGCGCCGAGGCCGTGTTAAGCTCCACGCCAACCTTGTTCACGCAGCTCACCACCACCTCGTCCAGCTTCGCCCCGAGGAGCGGCTGGTGCACGTCGTGCTGGTACTGGCCCACGCCGATCGCCTTGGGATCGATCTTCACCAGCTCGGCGAGCGGGTCCTGCAGCCGCCGCCCGATAGAGATCGCGCCGCGCACGGTCAGGTCAAGGTCCGGGAACTCCTCGCGCGCCACCTCGCCGGCGGAATAGACGCTCGCGCCCGCCTCGCTCACGGAGACGACAATCACATCCTTCTCGCCCATCAGCTTCAGCACGTCGCGCGCGAACGCCTCTGTCTCGCGCCCAGCCGTGCCGTTGCCCACGGCGATCGCCTCGGGCTTGTACTTCTGCACGAGCGTGGCGAGGGTCGCCTGCGCCTCGGCCGTGCGCTGCATCGGGTAGATCACCGTGTTCGCGAGGAACTTGCCAGTGGCGTCCAGCATCGCCACCTTGCAGCCAGTGCGGATGCCGGGATCGATGGCCAGAACGCGCTTCTCGCCCAGCGGCGCGGCGAGCAGCAGGTGGCGCAGGTTCTCCGCGAACACCTCCACCGCCGCCCGGTCCGCTGAAAGCTTCTTCTCCACCATCACGTCGATCTCGCAGCTCGGCGCGAGCAGTCGCTTGTAGGCGTCTTCGGCGGCAAGGCGCACCTGGGCGTTCTCCCTGCAGCCACGCGCGCGATCGACCATCTCAAGGATGTCCTCGACGAGCGGCGCCTTGTCGACCTCGAGGCGCACCCACAGTACTCCTTCGTTCTGTCCGCGCCGTATGGCGAGGAAGCGGTGGCTCGGGATGTCGGCGATCGGCTCCTTGAAGTCGTAGTACTGCTCGAACTTGGTCGGCTCCGTGGGCCTGGGCGTGACGACCTCGCTCTTCACCATCGCCTTCGTGGCGAACGCCTGGCGCACGTGCCCGCGCACCTCGGCCATGTCGGCGATGCGCTCGGCGATGATGTCGCGCGCGCCCTGCAGGTCGTCGGGGGTGGCGGACTTAAAGTCCGCCTCCCCGAGACGATCCTCCCAGATCGCATCCGCCAAAGGCTCGAGCCCCTTCTCCTTGGCGATCATCGCGCGCGTGCGGCGCTTCGGCTTGTAGGGCTGGTAGAGGTCCTCCAGGGCGGCCTTCTGCTGGCACGCCTCGATCTTCGCGCGCAGGTCGTCCGTCAGCTTGCCCTGCTCGTCGATCGACTTCAGGATGACGGCGCGCCGCTCCTCCAGCTCGCCGTAGTACGTGAGGCGCTCCTGGATCTGCGATATCTGCACCTCGTCGAGGTTGCCGTGGGCCTCCTTGCGGTAGCGGGCTATGAACGGGATCGTGTTGCCCTCCGCGAACAGCTTCGCCACGGCGGCGATCTGCCCTGCCGAGATCTTCAGTTCCGACGACAGGCGCGGCAGCACCTTCGTCACGTTAATGTCGGTCATCATCTTCTCAAGTAAACCTTTCGCTGTCTATCTTCCCCGCAAGCGGGGCGGATAGTATAGCAAATCGCCGCCAGACTGCGCCGTTTGTGGTATACTACGTCCCCGTTTTCACCATGGATGAACATGTTACAAACAAGGCGAAGGTCGGTCTCGCGCTGGGTTCTGGCGGCGTGAGAGGGATGGCGCATTTCGGCGTCATCCGCACGCTGCGGAAGCACGGGATCGAGATCGCATGCGTCGCAGGTTCCAGTTCCGGGTCCGTCATCGGGGCCGCCCTGGCCGCTGACAAGCTAGACGAGGCGGAGGACTTCTTCCGCCACGTGAACTGGTGGCGCGTCTTCCGCCTGTTCTTCGAGATCAACTGGCCACGATCTGGAATCATAACCGGACGCAACATCAAGAAGCAGCTGCGCCGCATATTGGGAGACGTCCGGTTCGAGGATCTCAAGATACCGTTCACCGCCGTCGCCATCGACATGATGAACGGCCAGGAGGTGGACATCCGAACCGGCGACCTGGTTGACGGGACTTTCGCCTCGCTTGCGATTCCCGGGCTGTTCAATCCCGTCCCCCGCGACGGACGGTGGATCGCGGATGGCGGCCTCAACAATCCTCTCCCCATAAACGCATGCCGCGACATGGGCGCAGACTTCGTGATAGCGGTCGACGTGAACCTCGGCCAGAAGCTTGACAGGCATCAGCCGCCCGACAAGATGCCTTCGCTCTGGACGATCTTCACGCAGACGTGCCGCATCGTCGAGAACAACTGGACCGACCGCATCATCCGCTACGCCCCGCCAGACATCCTGCTCCAGCCCGACCTTCACGACATTTTCATGTTGCGCCTGAGGCACGTCACGCGCGCGATCCTGCGCGGCAAGATCGCCACCGAAAGGATGATTTCCGGACTTTCACCCGAAGTCAAGGAGCACCTTGGGGTCAAGGCGTAGGCGCCGGCGAATATATGATGAATTTCTCGATTCCGGGGAGCTTGCCGCCCTTCTTCGGACGGATCTCCAGCACGTGCTTCCCGTTCGGGCAGTTCTGCACGAGAACGCTCCGCTCGCCCTGCTTCTGCGCAACGAACGGATCGGCGAAGAGCGGCAGCGTCTTCCACGTGATCTTGTCGCCCGGCTTGGCGGCCTTCTTCATCAGCTCTGGCTTCGTCTCGACGTGCTTCTTCACGAAATAGTCGTACTGCCACGTGAAGTGGTACGCGTCCTTCGCGATGACCGCGCGCCCCGACGTGGAGGTGAAGGCGTTGGTGCTCCATCCCTCGCCGTCGAATCCGGTCACGCTGCCCTCCACCTTGTAGTGGACGGGCTTGCCCCACGGATCGGTGCCGTCAAGGTAGGTGAGCGTCCAGTTCTCCTTCACGGGCAGCGCGTCGAACGTGACGCGGTAGATCATCGGCATCCACGAGACGAGCGTGGACGGCCGCGTGCAGTACCACATCTCCTTGCAGGAGGCGACCGGCTTGCCGTCTAGGAAGAGGTCGGCCTCCGGCTGCCGGGCGCCCTTCGTGGGATTGAAGTTCGCGCCGCTGGAAACCGCCACCACGCGGTTGCCGGTGAAGCGCAGCTTGATCGAGCCGTCCCGTGCCATCTTGACGTCCTTGCCCTTCTCCGCCGGCATCTCCGTGATCGTGCCGGAGACGTCGGGCTCGCCCGACGCGCCGGGGATGCGGCACAGCTCCTCGCCGATGAAGCCGGCGTAGTACTTGAAGGCGTCGGTCTTGCCGTTCATGTGGATGCCGTCGGCCAGGAGGTTCGTCGCGGCCCAGTCGTGCGCCACGAGCATCTCGCTCCACTTTTTGTTGAGGTCCACGAACATGCACTTGTTGCGCTCCGCGACCGCCATGATGTCCTTCGTGCGCTTGTCGCGCTCCTCTAGCATCTTCTTCGGATCCTGGCCCTTGCTCAGGTGGCTGGACCACAGGACGATCTCGGCAGAGGTCATCGCGCGGGTGTTCTTCACGATCTCCTCGTACTTGTCGATCGGGCCGTACACGTGGAAGAACAGCAGGTCTGGATAGTACGGATAAAGGTCGCTCCAGGCAGTACGGGAGAGAGCGGGGGACGTGAAGCCGCCAATGGCCCGGTTCTCCCACACGAAGTTGACAGTGGGGTATTTCTCGCGGAGCATCTTCATTAGGACCCCTGTCCATCCCTGTCTTACGATGGACTGCCCGTAGAAGAGCACCCGCACCGTGGCAGGATTCTCGGCGGTGGATTCCTCAAGCGCCTTCATGGTGCGCTGTATGTGGATCGCCGTCGGGTTCCCGACCGTGCCGATCTTGAACTCCGGCGCGCCCGCAAGCGACACCGCGACCGCCGCAAAAGCCGCCATCGCCGCCATCATGCGCATGCAATCGTGCGTAACCTTCTTCATCTCGCATTTCCTTTATCTGCAGTTTCCACGTCTTGATCCATGTCCTGGGACGCCACGTCCAAGGCGCAGGTATTTTACCATATCACAGCGATTCCGCCTCTACTCGTGGAAGTCGCCGTTCTGTGGCGGACCGGGCGGGCAGGCGGCGAGATCGGCGATCGCCGCCGCGATGCGGTCAATCGTCGCCATGCCAGAGACGAGCGGCGGCATTGCGTAGACGTAGTCGCAGAACGGACGCAGCCATACGCCATGCTCGTCTATCACACGCTCTATGTCCGCCCGCGCCGGCAGGCGCTTCGTCTCGACAACGGCCACCGCCCCTAGGACGCGCACGCCAGCCACGTTCGGCTGCCCGGCGAGCGGCGCCAGCGCCGACTTGAACCGCGCCTCGATGTTCCGCACGCTCTCAGCGTAATCCGCTGCCGCGAAGAGGTCGAGCGACGCGATCGCCGCCGCGCACGCGAGGGGATTCGCCATGTAGGTGGGGCCGTGCATGAATGCGGACGGCGTACCGCCGGAAATCGTCTCTGCCACCTCTCCCGAAGCGAGCGTGGCGGCGAGCGTCATGTGGCCGCCCGTCAGTGCCTTGCCGACGGTCATGATGTCCGGCCTCACGCCCGCGTGCTCTTGCGCCCAGCGCGGTCCCGTGCGGTAGAAGCCCGCCGCAATCTCGTCGAAGACGAGCAGAATTCCCTTCTCGTCGCACAGCCGGCGCAGCTCGCGCAGGTACTGCGGGTGGTAGAAGCTCATCGCGTTGGCCGCCTGGAAGATCGGCTCGCAGATGACGGCCGCGATCTCGTCCCCATGCGCCTCCACCGTCTGCAGCATAGACGCGAAGTCCACCGCATCCCATTCGCCGCCGAACGGCACAGACGGCTTCTCGGCGAAGAAGTGTCGCGTCATGATGTCGCGGAACAGGACATGCATGCCGTCCGGATCCGAAAGCGCCATCGCGAGGGAAGTGTCGCCGTGGTATCCGCCCTTCAGCGCCACAAGCTTCGCGCGCCGCGGACGCCCCTTTGCCCGCTGGTACTGCACGGCCATCTTCGCGGCCACCTCCACCGATATGGATCCGGAGTCCGCGAAGAAAATGCTGTCTAGGCCAGGCGGCGCAAACGCGATCAACTTCTCGGCCAGCTCCACTGCGGACCCGTGGGTTAAGCCGCCGAACATCACGTGGCACATCCTCTCGCTCTGGCGGCGGATCGCCTCGACGATCGCCGGGTGGTTGTGGCCGTGCGCCACGCACCACCAGCTGGACACGGCATCGATCAGCCGCCGCCCGTCGGCCAACTCGATCTCCACTCCCTTCGCCGAGCGCGCCAGTCGCACTGGCGGCGGATTCTTCAGCGAGGCGTACGGATGCCAGATGTGCGTTCTGTCGAATTCGAGATCAGTCATGGCCAAACAGCTCCGAGAAGTTGATGTCGGGATACGGGCCACCGTACGGCACCCGAGGCACGCGCACTATCGCCGACGGGAGACCCATGCGGGAAAGCGCACGTCGCGTCTCCGCGAAGGAATCTTCGTCGATCTGCGGGTCGGTGTCCGGGAACCAGCTGTAAACAACGCCCGCCACCTTCATCCCGCGCGCCTTCGCAGCCTCAAGCGAGAGGATCGTGTGGTTGAGCGAACCGAGCCGTCCGCAAGTCACGAGAATGAGCGGCCACCCCTGCGCGGCGGCGAAGTCGACGGACAGCGCCTCGTCCGTGAGCGGCACGCACAACCCGCCCGCCGACTCCACCAGCACCACCTCGTGTGCCGCCGCGCACGCCTTGACGGACGATGCGATCTTCGCGAGATCGACCTTGCGCCCCTCCAGACGCGCCGCCAGCAGCGGCGACGACGGGAACCTGAATATCTGCGGCGCGGTCAACCCCTGCTCGTCCTCCGGCAGTCGTCCAAGCCCGCACATGGCACGATGGGCCTCAAGGTCCTCCGAGAAGCCGTCGTTGCCGGTCTGCACCATCTTCACCGTGATCGCGTCGACGCCTTGCGCGCGCAACGACCGCGCCATCAGACCTGTCGCGACGGTCTTGCCTATGCCGGTGTCGATACCAGATACGAAATATACTTTGCCTTCCATGTCGGGGCGAGATTATAGCACAGACCGAATTTATGGTAAAATGCTGGCCGTGAAACGAGAAACCAGAGATGCCGTCCTGTACGCCGCGCCGTTCGTGGCGTGGATCGCGCTGCAGATGGCGCTGCCTGCGACGGCAGTCGGCTACGCCGTGCGCACCGGCGTGACGGCGGCGGTCGGCCTAGCATGTCTTAAGGCCCTTAAGGTCTCTAACGCCCTTAACGACCCTAATCACCTTAACCACCCTAATGACCTTAACAACCCTAATGACCTTAACAACCTTAACAACCCTAACGACCTTAACCACCCTAACGACCTTAACAACCTTAACCACCCTAAAGACCTTAATGCCCTTAAATGCCTCTGCATCGGCCTGATCGGCGGGCTGGTCGTCAACGTGCTGTGGATCGCCCCGGAGTATTCCTCCTGGTACCGCACGTGGCTGGAACTGCCGATAGGCGAGCTGCCGCCCGCGTCGGGTCCGTCGCCATACGAACCGTCCGTATGCGGCTGGCCGCTCACGATTGTCAAGCTGATCGGCAGCGCGTTCGTCATCGCGCCCGTCGAGGAGGTGTTCTTCCGCTCGTTCCTCTACAGGCGATTGCAGGCGCGCGACTTCCGCGCTGTGCCGCTCTCCCGCTTCGACCTCTCTTCGTTCCTCTGGATGGTGTTCCTCTTCACGCTGGAGCACGACCGCCCCGTCGTCGCCGCCCTCGCCGGCGCGGCATACGGACTTCTCGCCATCCGCTTCGGGCTCGGCTCCGCCATCGTGGCGCATGTCGTCACGAACCTGACGCTAGGCCTCCACGTCATCTACCGGGGAGAATGGTGGTTTTGGTAGAGGACGACGAGATCCTTTCGTTCGCCGTGCCGCCAGAGGGCATCTCAACGCGGCTCGACAAGTGGCTTGCCACGCTCTGCGACGGGTTCTCCCGCTCGCGCATCCAGGGTCTGATCCTCGCCGGGCGCATGCAGGTCAATGGCGAGACGGTTTCCCGCACCGCGGTCAAGGTCGATCCTGGCGACGTCGTCACGCTCGCCATTCCGCCGCCCGTGCCAGCCGAGCCGCGACCCGAGGACATTCCCCTCTCTGTCGTATTCGAGGACGAGCATATCATAGTCATCGACAAGCCTGCCGGACTCGTCGTCCACCCAGCGCCCGGACACCTATCCGGCACGCTCGTAAACGCCCTTCTCCACCATTGCCCCACCCTGGAAGGCATCGGCGGAGTGGCGCGTCCGGGAATCGTCCACCGCCTCGACCAGGACACGTCCGGCCTCATGGTGGTGGCGAAGACCGAGGCCGCGATGCGGACGCTTGCCAAGGAGTTCTCGTCCCACGCCAACATCCGCAAGACATACCTCGCGCTCGTCCACGGCACGCCCGTCCCGGCCGAAGGCCGCGTCGAGAACCTGATCGGGCGCTGCCCGTGGGACCGCAAGAAGATGGCTGTGGTGGAAAAGAACGGCAAGACGGCGGTCACGAACTACAGCACGCGCTCGGCGGGCCGCATCTCGCTCGTCGAGTGCGTGATAGAGACGGGACGCACTCACCAGATTCGAGTGCACATGGCCTCGCTCGGGCACCCGATAGTCGGCGACGCGCTCTACGGGCGCCCCGGCTGGGACCGGCAGCTGGACCCTGTACCGGCGCGCCAGATGCTGCACGCCTGGAAGCTGGAGCTGAAGCACCCCGTCACGCGCGCTCCGCTCGCGTTCGAGGCACCGCTCCCTCCAGACTTCACGCCATACATGGGCTAGACGCGCTTCACGTCGAAGCTGCGGACGATCGCCGCGCGGGCGTCCGCGAGGTCCTTGAACTCGCCGGCGGCGATGAACTGGATCACGAGGTTCCCGATGGCCGTTCCTTCGGTGGGGCCGGCGAACACCTCGAGGCCAGTCGCCTGGGCGGTGAGGCTGTTGAGATAGCCGTCCTTCGATCCGCCGCCGACGATGTTGATGGAGGTGTACGTCTTGCCGGTGAGGTTCGAGAGGTTGCGGATCATCTTCGCGTAGCAGTCCGCCAGTGAGGCGTAGACGCACTGCATCAGCTCGCCCACGGTCGTAGGCTTCACGTCCGCCGCCGCGAGCACCTCGGCGATCATCGACTCGGGCGAGAAGAAGCGCGTGTCGTTGGCGTTCACGCGGCCTGCGAAGGCCGAGGCCGCCTTTGCCGCGTTCTCGAGATCGGCGAAACTCCACTTCCCTTCCTTAAGACCTTTAAGGTCCTTAAGGTCTTTAACGTCCTTAGAGTCCTTAATGTCCTTA
>CAMPAF010000109.1 GCA_946631535.1 uncultured Verrucomicrobiota bacterium | reverse complement strand
CAAAGTTGTTTTACCAGTTGTTCTGGTTGTTTCCAATCTCAAAACGCATGGGTGAAAAACGCAGATGCGCCCGCCAACTCCCGGCGGCACTCCTTTTTTCCCCGCTCCGGCCAGTTTCATGCTATAATGGCCGTATGAAACGCAGAGACTTCATCGGGCTGGCCGCCTCCGCGGCCGCAGCAACGGCAGCAGGGGAGGGACGCGCTCCCGCGCGTCCGAACGCGGGAGGGTCGCAGCTTGCTGCGACCGCGAACCCCAACGTCCCCCCTCGCAACCGGCGTCCGTACTCGGACGTCGACTGGTCAAAGGTCGTGGAGGTGCACACAACCTCCCACGGACATTGCGAGAACCAGAAGATGCTGGACGCGTATCTCGACCGCGGTTTCGAGTTCCTCACGATCTCCAACTACTATCCGTCCGCGCCGACGATGCCGCTCAAGACGTTCCACGACCGGCACTACTACGTCCACCACGACTTCCCCGTGATGGTGAAGGGCAAGCGCACGGACGGCCCCTTCGACTGGTCGAAGATCGTCAGCGCCTGGGCGGACGAGCTGCCGCCGGAGCAGCGCAAGCAGCTGCCGTTCACCGAGGGGCCGCTCCGCTTCTCGCGCGTGCCCGACAACATCCTCGAGGCGCCCAACGCCGAGCATCACGCTTTCCTCGGCGACGACGGCAAGATCGTCCCCAGCCTCCACATGTGCGCGCCCGGATCTGCCTTCTGCTCGGGCACGTTCGACAAGCGCAACCGCTTCCTTTCCCACGGCAAGGGCTACTGCTTCGGCAGCGGCGAGCACGCGCACACCGCGATCTCCCGCATGATCGGCGGACTGATCCACCCCGACGGCGGCGGCGTGACGATCAACCATCCCGCGTGGTCCCACCTCAAGGACGAGATCATCTGGGACCTGCTCGACTACGATCCGCGCGTGCTCGGCATCGAGGTGTACAACATGTGCAAGCCGAGCAAGAACTACCCGTGGAGCCGCAGCAACTGCGAGGATTATTGGGACCGCGCCCTCTCCACCGGCCGCCAGTGCTTCGGGTTCTTCGTGCCCGACTGGGGCCTACAGGAGGGCGTCAACGTGCTGCTCGTGCCCGAGAAGAGCGTCCATGCCTGCCTCAAGGCCTACCGCCAGGGCAACTGGTACGGCGCGATCAAGGGGCGCGGCATCCTCCGGTTCACGTCCATCCGCTTCGACGGCGTGAACCTCCAGGTGACGCTCGACAAGCCTGCCCACCTGCAGGTGATCACGAAGTGCGGCGTCACGGCATGGGGGAACTCGAACAAGATGTCGTTCTCCGTGGCTGCGGCCGACCGCGAGAAGTACGGATACCTTCGCGTCCGCGCCTACGCGCGCGACGGGTCGGAGGAGATCATCTTCTCCCAGCCGATGATGCTGACGTGAGCGCGTCATGGCGATTGCGGCGGGGACGCGGATTTGGTAAAATACTGCCGCACAATTTCAGGAGGCTTTATGGGCGGCTTTTGCGGCGTCATTTCGAAAAGGGACTGCGTGGCGGACCTGTTCTTCGGGACCGACTACCATTCGCATCTCGGCACACAGCGAGGCGGCATGGTGGTCGCGAACGAGAAAGGGTTCCAGCGCGCTATCCACAACATACAGAACGCGCCGTTCAGGTCGAAGTTTGAGAACGATTTCGCCAAGTTCGCGGGCTGCTCTGGCCTAGGCGTCATCTCGGACACCGACCCCCAGCCGCTGATCGTGGCCTCGCACCTCGGCACGTACGCGATCGTGACCGTCGGCCTCATCGCCAACATCGACACGCTCATGGCGGAGATGTACGCCACTCGCCGCGTGCAGTTCCAGTACTCGACGACCTCCGGCGTCGTGAGCCCCACGGCCGTCGTGGCCGCGCTGATCGACTCGCAGGACAGCTTCGTCGACGGCGTGCGCTACGCGCAGGAGAAGATCGAGGGCAGCTGCTCGCTCATGATCCTCACGGAGAACGGGCGCTTCTTCGCCGCGCGCGACCGCTGGGGGCGCACGCCCATCATCTTCGGCAAGAAGGAAGGCGCGCTGATCGCCACCCAGGAGACGTGCATCTTCCCAAACCTCGGCTACACCTACCTGCGCGACCTCGGGCCGGGCGAGATGGTCGAGGCTACGCCCGACGGCCTCACGACGCTGCTCGAACCCGGCGAGGACACCGCGATCTGCTCGTTCCTTTGGGTTTACTACGGCTATCCCGCCTCGTCCTACGAGGGCCGCAACGTGGAGATGGCGCGCTACCGTTGCGGCGGCGCGCTCGCCCGCCGCAACCCCGTGGAGGCCGACAGCGTGGGCGGCGTGCCGGATTCCGGCGTGGCGCACGCCCTCGGCTACTCGCAGGAGGCCGGTGTCCGCTACGCGCGCCCGTTCGTGAAGTACACGCCTACGTGGCCGCGCTCGTTCATGCCGCCCGACCAGAGGCAGCGCGACCTCATCGCGCACATGAAGCTCATCCCGATCCCCGGCCTCATCAGGGACAAGCGGCTCGTGTTCTGCGACGACTCCATCGTACGCGGCACCCAGCTCCGCCAGCAGGCCAAGCGCCTCTGGGACGACGGCGCGAAGGCCATCCACATGCGAATCGCCTGCCCGCCGCTCCTCTACGGGTGCAAGTTCATCAACTTCTCTCGCTCTAAGTCCGTGTACGATCTCGCCACGCGCCGGTATATCCGCGACGTGGAGGGCGACGACCCGGCCGTCGTCGACAAGTACCAGGATCCCGACGGCGCGCCGTACAAGGCGATGGTCGAGAAGATACGCAGCGACCTCGGTCTCACGAGCCTCGCTTTCCAGCGGCTTGACGATCTCGTCGCCGCCATAGGCCTTCCCAAGGAGAAGCTCTGCACCTACTGCTGGACAGGGAAGGACGTCTCCGACAAGAAATGCGCAGGATGCGCGAACTGCCCGCACAAGAAATGAGAGGGATTGCCCATGTCCATGTCCAACCCCACGATGAAAGACCACCGGTCGCTCTTCCGCCAGCTCCTGGCGGGAATGTACGACGCGGTGCTGATCACCGACCCCAACGGGCACCTGCTCAACCTAAACGCCCGCGCGAAGGAGTTCTTCCGATACGACTCTGACGAGATCCTGGACAGCCCAATCGGACGCTTCATCCCCGGCGTGACGCCGGCCATCGTGCAGCGCATCCGCAACGGGCTCGACCAGGCGCGCCACATGATGCTCGACGCCAACTGCCTGCGGCGCGACGGCACCGTGTTCCCGGCCGAGGTGACGGTCTCCCTCATCGACCTGATGAACATCGGAGACCTCGTCTTCACCGTGCGCAGCACCGAGCGCCGCCGCCGCCAGCTCGAAGCGTTCCGCACGAAGGAGAACGTCTGCGCCATCGCGCAGTCCGCCCTCTTCGCCTGCGCACCCGACGGACGCTTCCGCTGGGCCAACACGGCCTGCCTCGACATGTTCGGCTACGAATCCGAGGACGAGATGCTCAAGCTCTCGTTCTCCGACCTGATGTCCGACGAGCCGCTCCCCGAGCTCTTCGCGCGCGCCCTCGACGGCGAGCGCTCCGCCACGCGCATCACGGCGGAGGAGGGCGACGCCGCCGAGAAGAAGGACATCGAGATACAGCTTGCCCCAGACCTGCACGGCAAGAAGACGGTCGGCGTCGTCGGTTCCATCATCCGGGTGTGACCATGCGCAAGGAACCAAATCTGGAACGCCGAATTGTCGGCAGGTCCGACGCCGGCAGGTCGCTGCAGGATTTCCTCGCTGCGTGGCTAGGCGTCTCCCGCCGCGCCGCGAAGGCCGTGATCGACGGGCGCAGCGTGTGGGTGAACAGACGTTGCGTCTGGATCGCGCACCACACGCTGAAGTCGGGCGATACCGTGGAGCTCGCGCACGCCGTCATGGCCGCCGCGCGCCGTCCCGTCGCCCGCCGCCAGATCGCGCCGGAGGACCGCAAGCACGTCCGCGTGCTGGCGGAGTTCGGCGACTTCCTCGTGGTGGACAAGCCCGCCGGGCTTCTTTCCGCCGACGATCCGCACAGCGTGGAGGCGATCCTGCGCGAGCAGCTGGGCGACCCCGCCATACAGGCCGTGCACCGCCTCGACCGCGACACCACGGGCTGCCTGCTCTTCGCCCGCTCCGAAGCCGCGTGGCAGGCCGCCGTGGAGGTTTTCAAGACGCACCTCGTCCAGAAGCAGTACCGGGCGATAGTCGTGGGGCGCTTCGCGCATCCGCACGTGACGGTGGACGCGCCGTTGGACGGCCAGTCCGCCGTCTCGCACGTAACGCGCGAGGCCGTTGGCGACGAGGCGTCGTTCCTGCGCATCCGCATCGAGACCGGCCGCACGAACCAGATCCGCCGCCATCTTTCGTCGATCCGCCATCCCGTGGTGGGCGACCGCATGTTCGGTCTCAAGAGCGCGCGCGACCCGCGCCTCATGTCCGTGCCCCGCCAGATGCTCCACGCCTCCGCGCTCGAGCTGCCCCATCCCACCGCGAAGGGCGAGACCATCAAGGCGCATTCGCCGCTCCCGGCCGATTTCCGCGCCACGCTGAAGCTCTTCGGCATGGGCAAAAGATGACCATCTTTTTGTTGATATGGCCGCTATGGACATACGTCAAACATTGGAAAACAGGTCAGACCTGAATTCCGATGTTCGAAAAAACAGAAAGGAACAATGATGGCAAACTCAAACAGGCGTGTAAAGGAATACGAGACGGTGCATCATTTGGTAAGCCGGATTGCACATCGCGTCTATTTTCTCAAGGACGACGAACGTGGTGATTTCCTTGAGATCGTACGACGGGCAGCGGAGTTCACTGGTGTCCTGTTGCTCGGATGGTGCATCATGGGCAACCATTTCCATCTTCTGGTATTTCTGCCTTCGCTTCAAGAAGTCGATGAAGCCGAGGTCTTGCGGCGGTATGGTATCCTGAAGGGAGGAGCAGCCGCCGATGAGATGAGGATAACCTTTCAGAAGTGGAGGGCGGATGGGGAGATTGGCGAACGACGTGTCTTGAAGTGGCTCGACGGGCAGAGGCGGAGGATGTACGACGTCGGCAGTTTCATGAAAATTGCAAAGCAGTGGTTTACGGAGGCGTACAACAAGCGCAACGCGCACAAGGGAACTCTGTGGGAGTCGGCATATTTCGACCGTATCGTGAAACGTAGCACGAAAGACATGTCGGAGTGTCTCGCCTACATCCACCTGAATCCGATACGAGCGGCGGCGTCTGAAAGCTTTGACGGCTATGCCTGGAGCAGCTATTCTGCGTTTCGTAGGGGAGAGCCGATTGCGACAGCGGGGATGCGTTTTGTCTATGGCGAAGCAACATCTTGCGAAGCGATTGCAGACTGGCACGAGGAACTGCTGGAGGTGTTGCTTGAAAAGGAGAAGCTTCGCAGGGCAGAGGAAGTTGCGCGTAAGCGTGCGGCGGGTTTCGAGATGCCGTCTGATCCGCTGACGACTGAGGCGATGGTCGCGCAAAGGGAGGCGCATCTAGAGGAGGTGCGGAAGTCGCTGCTGGAGCTGCATGAGGAGCGAAACGTCGAAAGGCGGCGCACGATAAAGAGAGAACTTAGGGAGAAAGAAGTGGTTACGCTATTGACGGCCAATCCGCAGATGGACATCCCGCTTCTTGCGGATCAGCTTGGGATTGGCTTGAGCATGACGTATCATGTCGTTTCCGCAATGAGGAAGAAGGGAATCTTGGTGCGAGATCGACGAAAAGGCCTTTGGAACATTGGAAAACAGGTCTGACCTGTTTTCCAATGTTTTGAATCGTATGTCGGGAAGTCACTGACGATAAAAAATGGTATAATCTCCGTTAAATGGACCAGGTGGCAGACAGGAGCGGAGAGATACCTCTCTTCATGGACAATCCGGAATGGGCAGACTTCATTCCGGACATGAAGGCGGGCGGACCGAAGTGCCGTCTGCCGTCGCACGAGGACTGCACGCCGCTCGACGTGGAATCGGCAGCCCGCCATCTCGAGGCCGGCGGCACGCTGGGGGGCATGGCCGGCTACGAGTCGCGCCCCGGCCAGCTGGACATGCTTCGCGCCGTCACGCGCGCGTTCAACGGCCGCGAGCACCTGATGATCGAGGCCGGCACGGGCGTGGGCAAGTCGCTGGCGTACCTGATACCGTCCGTCCTCTGGAGCTTCACGAACGACACGCCCGTCGTCCTCTCCACCGCCACGCGCAACCTCCAGAGCCAGCTGCTCTCCTCCGACCTTCCGCGTGCCGCGCAGGTGCTCGGCGAGGACGCGCCGAAGCTGCGCGTCGCCGTCCTGAAGGGCCGCACCAACTACCTCTGCCTGCGGATGCTCGGCGAGCTGATGCAGGGCGGATGGTGGACGCTCTCGGCGGAGGAGCAGGATGATTTCAAGGGACTCTACGAGTGGCTGCACACGACGCCCGACGGCGATCTGGACGACCTCGGGCTAGAGCTTCTCCGTCCGCAGCTCTCCTGCCCGGGCGAGGACTGCGCAGGGCGCGCCTGCCGCTACCGCGAGAAGTGCTTCATCGCGAAGGCCCGCGCCCGCGCTCAGCGCGCGCACGTGGTGGTGGTGAACCACGCGCTCGTCCTCGCTGAAGCCACGTGCGCCGCATCCACGCTCCTGCCAGCATACGGTCGGCTCGTCTTCGACGAGGCGCACAACCTCGAGGACATCGCCACGGACTTCTTCTCCTACGAGCTCTCGCGCCCCGCGCTGATGCAGCTCCTCGGGAAGCTCTCGCGGACCTCTCGCTCGCGCCGCGGAACGTCGCGTCCGCGCGGCGCGCTGGGATCCATCGAGCGCCAGCTCCACAAGGGCGCCCTGCGGGTCGCCGCCCATGCGGAGGAGATACGCGAGCTGCTTTTCCGCGCCCAGGTTCAGATCAAGTTCGCCATTTCCGCAGGCGACGCGGTGTTCGAGGTGTTGCGCCGCCTGTTCTCGCCGGCCCCGCGCGGCACGGAACGCATCCGCTTCCGCTGCGTGCCGGCGGAGAAGCCCGGCGACCCGTCGGCCACGGTGCGCCAGTATTCTCTCCATGGTCTCTTCGCCGACTACACGCCTGCGCAGTGGGACGAGAGGGCGCTTGCGGAAGTGGCAGTGCGCTTCGAGGACTCGCTTGCGAGGCTGCAGGGAATCCTCATGGACCTGGCAGGCGTTCTGGAGAGCGTCGCCGAGGAGGAGAACCAGCCGATCTTCGGCGATCTCGCCGTGCAGGTGAAGGGCGTGACCGGCGCGTTCACCGAGTTCATCCTGGAATCGAAGTTCGTGCTGTCCGCATCAGACCCTGCGCGCGTGTACTGGGCCGAGAAGTGCCAGGGCAACGCGAAGGCGAAGATGTCGTCGTTCATACGTCTCACAGCCGCGCCGCTCAGCGTGGCTGACGAGATGAAGAAATGCTTCTACGACACGAAGGACTCGGTCGTCCTCTGCTCCGCCACGCTGCGCACGGGAGACAAGTTCGACTACATGGCCCGCCGGTTGGGGATATCCCTCGTGGAGCCGCCTCGCGTGAAGGCGCTCGTGGCGGCCTCGCCGTTCGACTACTTCCGCCAGGCGCTCGTGCTGGCGCCCGACTGCCTGCCAGACCCATCCGCCGCCCCAGGCGAGTACGCGGAGAAGCTCGCGCCGTTCCTGCTCGACCTCTTCCGGGCGACGGGCGGGCGCGGCCTTGTGCTCTTCACCTCGTACGACATGATGCGCGACGTGGCCGACCGCGCGCGCGCGGAACTCGACTCGGCGGGCTTCCGCCTGCTCGTGCAGGGCGAGGGTGAGAGCCGCGAGGCGATGGCGGAGGCGCTGCGGACGGCAGAGCGTCCAACGGTCCTTTTCGGCGCGCAGAGCTTCTGGGAAGGTGTGGACGTGCCGGGGGAGGCGCTCTCGTGCGTGGTGCTGGCGCGTCTCCCGTTCCCGCAGGTGGGCGAACCGATCGTCGAGGCGCGCGGCGAGAAGGTGGCGGAAGAGGGCGGTTCGGCGTTTCGCGACTACCTGCTGCCGGAGGCGATAATCCGCTTCAGGCAGGGGTTCGGGCGGCTCGTCCGCACCAAGTCCGACCGAGGGGTCGTGGTGGTGACGGACAGCCGGATCGTCACGAAGAACTACGGCGCGCTCTTCCGCAAGGCGATTCCCGCGTCGGTCCACGCCGTCACGTCTCTCGACGAGCTCATTTCCCGCACGTCCGCCTTCTTCGGCCCCTAGCGGCTTCAGCGGAATGAAAGGTGATTTTGTTGAAAGTGTCTTCCCCTTTAGGGGGCAGATATGGTGTATAATAGGCGCCGCACTTGATGGCGATCTTCGTGAAACATGGATCTTGAAACAGAAAGGAAAATGCAATGGCAATCAAGCAGACAAGCATCAGCTACTACGGGCTGAACTACGTGGAGCATGCGGCGGCGGACTTCGCCGAGATGAAGGCGCACGGGGTGACGTGCGTGATCCTCGCCGTCACGGAGTTCGACTTCGACTTCTGGCGGCCCAACATCCCGAAGATTGTCGAGAAGGCGCACGAGCTGGGGCTCAAGTGCGTGATCGACCCGTGGGGCAACGGCAAGTACTTCGGCGGCGAGCAGGTGTCGAAGTTCCTGCAGGACAACGTGGAGAACCGCCAGGTGTCCGCCCTCACCGGCGAGAAGCTGCCCTACGCCTGCTTCAACACGAACAGCTACCGCGACTACTTCCGCAACTTCTGCACCACGCTCGCGCGCGAGACGGCGTGCGACGGCTTCTTCTGGGACGAGCCGCACTACGCCTTCCCGAAGGGCATCGCCTCCATCACCGGCGGCGTGGCGGACGACTGGACGTGCTACTGCCCCGTCTGCCGCAAGCGCTTCCTCGACTACTACGGCTACGAGATGCCGCGCTACATGACGAACGACGTGAAGCAGTTCCGCTGGCGCGAGGCGCTCGTGGTGCTGAGCGACACTTCGAAGGCGATCAAGGAGATCCGCGAGGACTGCGAGATCACCTGCTGCGTCCACGCCACGCAGAACGGCTACTACGTGAGCGAGTACCGCGGCTACGACAACTGGGACCTCGTGGGGTCTTGCCCGTACTTCGACGTGTTCTCCACGACGATCGTCAACTGGGCGCTTCCCGAGGACTTCTACCGCGACATCACGAAGCGCACGGTGGCCATCGCGAAGAAGTACGGCAAGCTCTCCGAGCGCTGGCTCATGGGCTACTACA
>CAMPAF010000108.1 GCA_946631535.1 uncultured Verrucomicrobiota bacterium | reverse complement strand
GCGGAGGCCATCCGCGACGTGTTCGAGAAGCAGGCCGCCTACGGCGTCCTCTCCACGTTCGTCGGCATGACCACCGATTCGCGCTCGCTTCTCTCGTTCGTGCGGCACGACTATTTCCGTCGGCTATTCTGCCGCTGGCTGGCCGACAAGGTGGCCACTGGCGAGTTCCCCGACGATCCTTCGCTGCTGCTGCCGATTGTCGAGAACGTCTGCTACCGCAACGCACGTGCGATGGTCGGTGACGGGATCGCCGAATAGCGCCGTACCTATCCAAACATCGCGACGGCGTTGGCGAAAGTCAGCGCGGCGAGCGCTTTCTCCTTGGTCTGGCGCAGCTCGGCCAGGAAGCGGACCGTATGGACCACGAACGCCGGCTCGTTCTTCTTTCCGCGCATGGGGACAGGCGCAAGGTATGGAGAGTCGGTCTCGACGAGCAGGCGGTCGTCCGGCACGTACTTCGCCGAAGCGCGCACCTCTTCTGCGCTGCGGAACGTGACGATGCCAGAGAACGAGACCATGAAGCCCCTGTCGATAAGCTGGCGCGCGAACGCGGGGGCGCCGGTGTAGCAGTGGATCACGCCGCGCAGGCTGTCGCCGTGCCACGGTACCTCGTCCAGCACGCCGCGCGTGGCGTCGTCTGCCTCGCGCGTGTGGATGACCACGGGCAGGCCAAGCTCGTCTGCCAGCGCGAGTTGCGCCGCGAAGAGGGAACACTGCCCGGAAGAGGTCTCGGGCGTGTAGTGGAAGTCTAGCCCGATCTCGCCGACGGCGGCGCAGCGGCGGGAGGCGTGCAGGCGGCGTATCTCGGCCATTACGTCGTCTGCTGGAAGAAGGGCCTGGTCGCGGTCCGCTCCTATTGCTAGGCGGACGGCGTCCGGCCGGATGTCCTGCGCCTGGATGGCGGCGGCGTTCAGTTCCTCGCTGCCGCCGACGGCCACAAGGCGCGCGACGCCGGCTTCCGCCGCGCGCGCCAGCACGGCGGCGGTCTCCGCGCCGTCCTGCCCGAAGTGCGCATGGGTGTCGAAGATTTCCATGCGCCCATTATACCAAATGCGGGCCAATCACGGGTCCTTGGTCTTCCCAAGCGCCGCCAAGATGGCGGCTTTCCCAGTCAAAGGCCTGTGTCCCTGACTGGGAAAGCCGCCTTCCAGGCGGCGGCATCCCCAGCCAATCTCCTGCGGCTGTCATGTGCGAAGCAGAAGCGAAAGTAATGCGTCACAGAACCGCAGGTAACGGCTTTAACCGTGTAGAACGTGCAGAACGTGTAGAATGCGGAGTCCGTCTTTAGCCACAAAGGACACAAAGAAAACAAAGATGATTTGTAAATGGGGCTCCGCCCCATGCCCCGAATACGGGCTAATCGCAAGTGATTGCCTGGTGTTCGGGGTCTGGGGCAGCGCCCCAGCTCAAAATCTTCTCTGTGGTCCTTTGTGTCTTTTGTGGCAGAATAATTCTACACGTTCTACACGTTCTGCACGGTTAAAACATTCCCCCGCATTGCAGTGACCGGTTACAAGCGAAACGGTCTTGTTTTCGGCACGGGTACATGGTATCATCTTGCCATGAAAAAAATCTTTGGCGTTGGTTGCGCGTGTGTTGCCTGTTTCGCGTTGGCGGCCGAGCCGCCGGTGCTGGCGGACGTGGACGTGGTGGTGGTAGGCGGCTCGTCCGCCGGCGTGGCGGCCGCGGTGGCTGCCAGGCAGGCCGGGGCGCGCGTCTATCTTGTCGCGCCGCGTCCGTACCTTGGCGAGGACGTGGCGGGGAAGCTCCGCATCACGCAGGCGCAGATGTCGCTCGGGAAGGCGAAGGGCAATCCGCTCGCGCGGCAGCTGCAGCTCGCCTGCGGCGGCCCGGCCGCCATGTTCGGCGACATCACGCCGCTCCGCATAAAGCGCACGTTCGACGAGGCGCTGCTTTCGGCGGGCGTGCCGTTCCTCACGTGGACGGTTGCGTGCGACGTGTTGAAGGACGCCGATGGACGTCCGGCAGGCGTTCTGGTGGCCAACCGCAGCGGACTCCATCTCGTGCGCGCCAAGGCGGTGGTGGACGCCACGGAGCGCGGGCATGTGGCGCGTCTGGCGGGCGTGTCGTTCGCGGACGCGCCAGGCGAGCGCACGTTCGAGCGCACGGTGATAGCGGCGGAGCCGCCTGCCGGTGCGGGCGTGAAGGTGCGCGAGTGGCCGGGCGTCCACACGGTGAAGGTGCGCGGGCCGAACCACGACAAGGGCCATCCTCCGTCGGTGGACGGGCGGATGTTCACCTGCACTGTCAGGTTGCCGATGCCTGACGGCACCGCGCGGTCGTACGCCGCCGCCGAGCAGCGCGCTCGCGACCTCACCTGGACGCCGACCATGCTTGACGCTTCCGACACGCTTTTCGACGCGTCGCCCGAGAAGCCTGTCTCGCAGGTGGAGTACGTTTACTCGTGCGGACAGGAGACGACAGCCGGCGCCGCCATCGCGGCCGGCGCGCGCGCGGGCGCGGAAGCCGCGAATGCGGCACGGGCGCGCGGCGTCGTGGTACCAGTGCCGTGGCGAGACGGAAAGCTGCCGGTGCTGGCGGAGTGCGACGTGTTCGTGGTCGGCGCGGGGACGGGCGGAGCGCCAGCGGCGCTCTCGGCAGCGCGGCACGGCGCGAGGACGATCGTGTGCGACTATCTCTACCGCATGGGCGGCGTGATGACGGACGGACTGATCGGCCAGTACTGCTTCGGCTACCGCAAGGGGTTCACGGAGCAGATGGACCGTGCGCTGAAGGGCTTCGGGGCGGTATATGGCGTCGCGAAGGCGGAGTGGTTCCGCGCCGAGTGCCGCAAGGCCGGGGCGGAGGTGTGGTTCGGCGCGATGGCGGTTGACGTGCGGAAGGAAGGGGACAGGCTGACGGGTGTCGTGTGCGTGATGCCGGACGGCCAGCGCGGCATAGTGCGCGCGAAGGTGGCGATCGACGCCACCGGTAACGCGGACCTGGCGGCGTTCGCGGGCGAGCGCACCGAGTTCATCAACGGCGACGAGCTCTCGCTGCAGGGCGTCGGTTCCACTCCAAAGGTGCTGGGGGCCAGCTACCAGAACACGGACTCCGGCTTCGTGGACGACACCGACGCCGCGGACCTCGCGTTCTTCTCGCTGCGGGCGAGGTCGAACTTCGGCGACTACGCCTGGGACCAGAGCCAGGTGGTCAACAGCCGCGAGCGGCGGCGGATGCACGGCGCGTTCTACGTGACTGTGCAGGACGCGATGAACGGCCGCACATATCCCGACATCATGGGCATCACGTACTCGAACTTCGACACGCACGGCCAGACCGTGGACGAGCAGTTCTTCATCGAGGATCCAGGCCACAAGGGCACGAAGGTATATCTGCCGTACCGCTGCATCCTGCCGGAGAAGACGGACGGGCTGCTCGTGATCGGTCTCGGCATGAGCGCGCACCGCGACGCGATGCCGATCCTGCGCATGCAGCCGGACGTGCAGAACCAGGGCTACGCGGCAGGCCTTGCCGCCGCCACCGCCGCGAAGGAGGGCATACCGCCGCGGAGGATCGACATATCCGCATTCCAGAGCGCGCTTGTCGCCATGGACATCATTCCGGCGGATGTGGCGGGAATGAAGGACAACTTCCCGCTTCCGGACTCGGAGCTGGACGCGGCGATCGGAACGCTGGCGGACAACTACAAGGGGCTGTCGATCCTGCTCACCGACCGCGAGAGGGCGCGTCCGCGCCTCGCCGCCGCGTACAGGAGCGCCAAGTCCTCGGAGGCGGATCCAATCGCCTACGCCCACGTGCTCGCCTTGCTCGGAGACGGTGTCGGCGCGAAGGACGTGGCGGCGAAGCTGGACGCGATGGACTGGGACAAGGGATGGAACTACAAGGGCATGGACCAGTTCGGGCGCAGCGTCAGCTGGGCGGACAGCTACCTGATCGCGCTCGGGCGCGCGCATGCCGCCGCCGACGGCTTCGAGGCCGCGGTGCGCAAGGCGAAAGCGCTCGGGCCTGACAACAGCTACTCGCACTTCCGCGCGCTCGCGCTCGCGTTCGAGGGCATGGGCGACCGCCGGGCGGCGCCGGTCCTGAAGTCGCTCCTCGAGCTGCCCGGCGTTGGCGGGCACGCCATGGCTGCCGCCGACGGTCCTATGGCCCGCATCCCCGGCTACGAGCGGTTCACGACGCGCAACCTCGGCATCGGCGACAAGGAGCGCAGCGACTGCCTGCGCGAGCTCTGTCTCGCGCGCGCCCTCTATCGCCTCGGCGACGCGAACGGTCTCGGTGAGAAGACGTTGCGCGCCTACGCAGCCGATCCGCGCCGCGCGTACGCCAACCACGCCCGTCTCGTGCTTGGCGAGCGATAAGGAAAAATTCATTTATTGATATTTCTGGATGTCCTGTCCATGCCGAATGGTGTACAATATCGGCATGAAAAAGCAAATACTGTCGTCTCTCGTTGCTTGCTGCGTGGGCGCGCCGCTCATGGCGGCAAGCAGCGATGTCCCTAGCTGCCAGCCTCCGAAGGAGCAGGCGCGCGCGGAGATCAAGTGGGTGAGGGAAATCTGCGTGGAGAAGGACCGCTACATCGGCTGGCCGACCGTCTGCAGGTTGGCGAACGGCGACCTGCTGGCCGTCTTCTCCGGCGACCGCGACTCGCACATCTGCCCGTGGGGCAAGGTGCAGATGGTCCGCTCCACGGACGACGGCGAGACGTGGTCTGCGCCCGTCACGATCGCGAACGGACCAATCGACGACCGCGATGCCGGCATCGTGCAGCTGCCGGACGGCGAGATCCTCGTGACGTACTTCACGTCCGTCGCCTACCGTGCGCAGGGCATCCTCGCAAAACATCCCGACTACGTCCGCCACGACGAGAAGATTTCCGACGAGGTGCGTGCCGCGTCGCTCGGCAACTGGGCCGTCCGCTCGCAAGACAACGGCAAGACGTGGTCGAAGCCGGAGAAGCTGGCCATGAAGGGACAGACCCCGCACGGGCCCATCCTGCTGAAGGACGGTTCGCTTTTCCAGATCGGGCGATCCTTCTCCCAGTCCGCGATCGGAACAAGTCCGAAGGGGCGTTCCCTCATCTCAGCCGAACGCTCGACGGACGGTGGGCGCTCGTGGCAGATGCTCTGCGCCGACATCCCGGACATGAACGGCGAGAATGCGAAAACGCACATGTTCCACGAGCCGCACGTGGCGGAACTCACCGACGGCACGCTCGTGGGCATGGTGCGCTACCACGGTGACGAGGACGGGAAGGGGCTTGCCAAGAAGGGCAACGGCTACATGCGCCAGACCGTTTCCACCGATGGTGGCAAGACGTGGACGCCGATGAAGAAGACGGACATGCTCGGTCTTCCGCCGCACCTCCTCGTCCTGCCGGACGGCAAGCTCGTGAACGTCTACGGCCGCCGCCTCGCGAATCCCGGCTTCGGCGAGTTCGCCTGCATTTCGGACGATGGTGGCAAGACATGGGACGTGGCAAACGAGATTTCGCTTGCGCCCAGCCACAACGGCGACCTCGGCTATCCGGCCTCGTGTCTCCTCGCGAACGGCGACATTCTGACGGTCTTCTACCAGCAGCCTAAGCCCGGCCAGAAGACCTGCCTCATGGCCACGCGCTGGCGCGTGAAATAGTTGGGCGCAGGCGAGTGCGCAAATGTGCAAAAATCGCAATTGCCCGTTCGTATCCCAATGCGATTATGGTACAATACCCAACCGATGAGACCGATAGCCACAGATACGCACGACTTCCCGTCCATCAGAAGGGAAGGGAAAATCTACGTTGACAAGACGATGTTCATACATCGGCTGGTCACGGATCCGGATGCGAAAATCTTCTTCATCTCGCGTCCGCGGCGGTTCGGGAAGTCGCTCACGGTCTCGGCGCTGAAGGCGCTCTTCTCGGGACGGCGCGAACTGTTCGAGGGGCTCTACATCGACAAGACGGACTGGAAGTGGGAGACATATCCGATCATCCACTTCGAGTTCAACGACGTCACGACCACGAGTCTCGCCGAATTTGAGGCTTCGCTCGCCTATCATGTCAAGAGCCGGCTGGAGCGGGCGGGGTACTCGTATGACGCATCAATTCCCATGCCGGACAACTTCGGCAGGGCGATCGACACGCTCGCTGTCCAGAAAGACGCCTCCGGCAACGACGTCCACAAAGGCGTTGTGATCCTCGTTGACGAGTACGACGCGCCGGTGGGGCATGCGCTTGACGACATCGACTTCGCGGAGAAGATCCGCGACAGGCTTTCGGCTGTTTACGCGCAGATGAAGAACCGCACGGGCGATATCCGCTTCCTCTTCATGACGGGCGTCTCGAAGTTCACGAAGCTCTCCGTGTTCTCGGCGCTGAGCAACATCGTCGATGTTTCGCAGAAGGATGAATACGCGACGATGCTGGGCTACACGGAGGAGGAACTTTCCACAAACTTTGAGGAGCATCTGCGCGCCCATGCGGCGAAGATGGGCAAGTCCTACGAGGACTACAGGGCGGAGATGAAGCGGTGGTACAACGGGTTCCGGTTCGCCAGAAACGTCGCGACGACCGTGTACAACCCGATTTCCGTCGCCTATACGCTCGTCAATCAAGAGCCTGCATTCACGGCGACGTGGGCCACGACGGGGCGTCCGTCGATGCTGATGAACTACCTCAAGCGCGAGGATCTTCTTTCAATCGACTACGAAGAGATGTCTGGCGTTCCGGCGGCCGCATTTGACGTCGCCGATCTCAGGAATCTCACGGCCACGGCCCTCCTTTTCCAGTCGGGCTATCTCACGGTCAAGGATTACGATGCGGACAGCGAGGACTACACGATCGGCGTTCCCGACGAGGAGGTGCGTCGAGACCTTACCACGCTTATCGCCGGCGTCGCCGCAGGGGAAACGGACGTATGGGCCGCGAATCTCGGCAAGACGCTGCTGCACGCAAACTGGCCGAAGTTCTTCGTCGGCCTCAAGTCAATTTACGCGCACCTGCCATACGGGCCAAAGGAGGACGATGTCCAGGAATTTTCGTACGAGCGTATCCTCTACGCGCTCCTTGCGTCGCAGGGGGTCGAGGTCGTCTCGGAGGACCGGCAGTCGAACGGACGCGCCGACATCGTGGCGAAGCACAAGAAGGGCATCTACATCTTCGAGCTGAAGGTGGACGAACCGGTGGACAAGGCGTTCAAGCAGATTCGCGAGAAGAAGTACGCCGAGCCCTATCTTGCCGACGGCCGCCCCATCTGGCTCATCGGCCTTTCGTTCGACTCCAAGACGCGCCATCTCGTGGATTACGCCGCCTGCCGGTTCGACGACTTCATAATTTAGCTTTCGACATGTGGCATGACAGCGCAGGACAGATATCGTCGCGTAGGTCTCATCGTTGAACACGTGCGCGCGTGGGGGCGACGCGTCTGCGAAGGCGTCGCCGCAGCCGCGCAGGGCCTTGAGAACTGGGAGTTGCGCATGATCGAGCCGCGGACGACGGTGCGCACCGCCGACTTGAGGGGATTTGACGGATTCGTGGCCCTGGTCCTCGACAAGACGCTGGCCGCCGCGCTCGCCGCCACGAAACGCCCCGTCGTGGACATCTACAACGGCGGTTTCGCCGAGGGGTTCGACGTGGTGGACACGGACAACGTCGCCGTGGCCCAGCAGGCCGCCCGGCATTTCATCACGAGGAAATTCACCCATTTCGCCTATTGCGGATTCGACGGCGTGTGTTTCTCGGACGCGCGGCGCGACGCATTCGTGCGGACGCTTCGCCTCAACCATTTTTCATGCAGCTGCTACCATGCGCCGCCACACGCCATTCGGCGTTTCGGCGAGGATGTCATCCGCAACGAGCGTCTTGTCCCTGGGCGGGACAGGCGTCAGCTCGCGGCATGGCTCCGGAGTCTGCCCAAGCCCGTCGGCATCTTCTGCTCGCATGACCTTCGGGCCTGGCACGTTCTGGGCGTCTGCCGCGATCTTGGGCTGGACGTACCCCACGACGTGGCCATTCTCGGCGTGGACGACGACGCGCTCATGTGTGCATTCACGGTCCCGCGGCTTTCCAGCATCGATCCGAACGCCTTCGAGATCGGGCGCATGGCTGTCAATACGCTTGCCGACAGATTCCGCCATCCGAACAGGGAACACGTGGTCGTCCGCGTCAGGCCGAAATACGTCACGGTACGCGCCTCCACGGAGATTTACCCGGTCGATCCGCCGTGGCTTTCGGACGCTCTCGTCTTCATCCGGCGCAACGTCGTCAGGCGTACGACCGCCGCCGACGTCTTTTCCTACCTCGGCCGTTCGCATACGGTCGTGGAATCCGCCTTCCGCCGCATCCTTGGCACGACCGTGCAGAAGGAGATCATGCGTTCGCGCATCGACGAGGCCTGCCACCTGCTGACGACGACCACGTTGCCGATGTCCGAGGTCGCGGCAAGGTCTGGGTTCTCGCGCGTCCAGTATTTCTACAACGCATTCATGGCCGAACGCGGGTGCACGCCTACGGAACATCGTCGCAGAGCAGGGGGATGATATTGCATATTTCGTAACAACTATTGCAATAATAGTAAATGCGAGACGACCTGTTGGCATGATAAAATAATCATATTGCTTTTAGTTGATGATTCAGGAAACACAACAATGGAATGAGCGATTAATCATGACAGCTAAAATGATTATGACGGTAGCTGCTTTCCTGGCCGCTGTGGCGGCACATGGCGAGGCGGCGGCACCGGCGGACGAGCTGGCGCGTGCCCGTCAGGCTGTGATCGATGCTGTGCCCGAGGCACCTGAAGGGTATCGGCGGCCGAAGGACTGGAAGCCCGTCCTCTATCCGAAGAGCCTGCGCGAGATCGCGCGGGACCATTCGGCGGAGACGATGGCGCGCGCGCGGAAGCAGATGGAGAAGGTGGACGCGACGAACGCCGCCGGGAAGTACAAGGCGACGGGCGCGTCGATGGACACGCATCCGTGCCCGGAATGGTTCGTGGACGCGAAGTTCGGCATCTTCATCGACTGGGGGCTTTGGTCGCTCGCCTCATGGTGCCCGTACATCAAGGGCGCGCGCCTGTACCCGGACTGGTACGAGCTGCGGAGCGGCGTGGACTATCCGAAGGGCCATCCGTTCCACGGCATGAAGGAGTACCACGAGAAGAACTGGGGGCCGGACTTCAAGCGCGACCACTTCATCGACCTCTTCCGGGGAAAGAAGTTCGACGC
>CAMPAF010000107.1 GCA_946631535.1 uncultured Verrucomicrobiota bacterium | reverse complement strand
TTCTCGACATCGTAAATCCGACCGCGCAGACGATCGACGAGCTCAAGAAGCTCAACCTTCCTGCGGGCGTCGACATCACCATCAAGGTCTGAGGAGGGCGAAGATGGAAGGTTTGATAGGCAAGAAGGTCGGGATGACCCAGGTCTACGACGCGGACGGCAAGCGCACTTGCGTTACCGTCATCGAAGTCGGTCCGTGTCCGGTCGTCCAGATGAAGACCCTCGATAACGACGGCTACGTCGCGGCCCAGCTCGGCTGGGGCGTGCAGAAGCTGTGGAAGGATCCCGAGGCCGACAAGGAGGCCCACGGCGGCCGCCGCGCGCGCAACCGCATGACCAAGGCCGAGAGCGGCCACCTCACGAAGACCGGCGGTCTCACGACCGGCGTGAAGGTTCTCAAGGAGTTCGCTCCCGAGGCCGGTGAAGAGGTCAAGGTCGGCGACGTGCTCACGGTCAAGAACTTCGAGGGCGTCAAGTACGTCGATGTGACGGGCGTCACGAAGGGCCGCGGTTTCGCGGGCGTTCTCAAGCGCTACAACTTCGCGGGCGGCAACATGACCCACGGCGGCCACTCCAAGCGCCGCACGGGCGGTCTCGCGGCGCGCGACCTCCCCGGCTGGATCGAGAAGGGCAAGAAGATGCCCGGCCACATGGGCGACGTCAACCGCACCATCCCGAATCTCGAGATCGTGCAGATACGCCCCGAGGACAACGCGCTTCTCGTCAAGGGCTCCATTCCCGGCTGCCGCAACGGCGTTGTGATCGTCAGGAAGTCCCTCAAGAACAACGCGATCGCCGCGAAGGCGAAGAAGGGGGCGAAGTAAGCCATGCAGAAGATTGAAGTCAACGTCGACCAGTCGCAGCTGACTCTCGACAAGGGCGAGCAGGCCGTGAAGGACGCGGTCACTGCGATTCGCAACGCCATGCGCGCTGGCACCGCCAGCACGAAGGGCAAGGGCGAGGTCGCCGGTTCCAACAAGAAGCCCTGGAAGCAGAAGGGCACGGGCAACGCCCGCGCAGGCTTCCGCCAGAGCCCGGTGTGGCGCGGCGGCGGCGTGGCGCACGGGCCCAAGCCGCGCAGCTTCGTGCAGAAGGTCAACAAGAAGGTCATGAAGCTCGCGTTCGCGCGTGCGCTTTCCGACAAGATCGTCGCCGGCGACGTCATCGTGGTCGACGAGTTCAAGTTCGAGGCGCCCAAGACCAAGCTCATGGCGGGTCTTCTCAAGACGCTCGGCGTGGACCGCACCGCGTGCATCGTCCAGAAGGATGTAGACGACACGGTCGTCCTCGTCACCAGCAACCTGCCTCGCATCGATTACTGCACGGCGCAGGCGCTTGACGTGTACTCGGTTCTCGCGAACCGCAAGCTCGTCTGCGACAAGGCCGGTTTCGACGCGCTCGTCGCGCGCCTGGCCAAGTAAGGAAGGAATCCTCAAATGACAAGAGCAGAACTCAAAGAGAAGTCGAACGGGATCCTCCTCGACGTGCTCATCACCGAGAAGGGCGGCAGGCTCGCGCTTGAGAACCGCTACCTCCTCAAGGTCGCGCCCGACGCGCGCAAACCGCAGATCGCCGCCGAGGTCGAGAAGGCTTTCGGCGTGCACGTTCTCGCGGTCCGCACCGCCAACATGAAGGGCGGCGTGAAGTACATCCGCGGCACCCGCCGCACGACGGTCGAGCCGACCTGGAAGAAGGCGGCCGTCACCGTAAGGGCCGGCGAGCGCATCGAGCTCGCATAAGGAGACAAGGATCTATGGCACTCAAATCATACAAGCCTCGGTCGCAGGGAATGCGCTTCCGCCAGTCCGCGACGTTCGAGGAGATAACCGAGAAGCGTCCCGTCAAGAGGCTCACCAAGGCCGTCCGCAAGACGGCCGGCCGCGACAACCAGGGCCACATCTCGACCCGCCACCGCGGCGGCGGCGTCAAGCAGCGCATGCGTATCGTCGACTTCAAGCGCGTCAAGCATGGCGTCGAGGCGACGGTCAAGGACATCGCATACGATCCTACGCGCAGCGCCTACCTCGCGCTTCTTGAGTACGCCGACGGCGAGCTTAACTATGTGCTCGCGCCGGAAGGTCTCAAGCCCGGCATGAAGGTCATGAACGGGCCTAAGGCCGAGGCGACGGTCGGCAACTGCCTGCCTCTCGCGCAGATTCCGCTCGGCATGTTCGTGCACGCGATCGAGCTCGTTCCCGGCCAGGGGGCGAAGGTCGGCCGTTCGGCCGGCAACTCCTGCCAGATCATGGCTCGCGACGGCAACGTGGTGACGCTCAAGATGCCTTCGGGCGAAGTTCGCATGTTCGACGGCCGCTGCCTCGCGTGCGTCGGCTCGGTCGGCAACAAGGACTGGGGCTCAATCAAGCTCGGCAAGGCCGGCCGCAAGCGCTATCTCGGCATCCGTCCGACGGTTCGCGGCGTTGCGATGAACCCTGTCGACCACCCGATGGGCGGCGGTGAAGGCCGCACGAGCGGCGGTTCGCATCCGCGTTCTCCGTGGGGCCAGCTCGCCAAGGGCGGCAAGACCCGCGCGAAGCGCAAGGCGTCCGACAAGATCATAGTCAAGAGGAGGAAGTAAGACATGTCGCGTTCTCTCAAGAAGGGACCGTACGTGGAGGATAGCCTCCTCCGCAAGGTCGAGAAGATGCAGGCTAGCGGTAAGAAGCAGCCGATCAAGACGTGGAGCCGTCGTTCGATGGTTCTGCCCGAGTTCGTCGGTCTGACGTTCGCGATTCACAACGGACGGCAGCACCTGCCGATCTTCATCACTGAAAACATGGTCGGCCACAGGCTCGGCGAGTTCGCCCCCACGCGCACGTTCAAGTCGCACGGCAACTCCGCCGCCAAGGTCGAGAAGAAGTAAGGGAAACAGGCAATGGAAGTGACTGCAATCACCCGCAACGCGCGCATGTCGGCCTTCAAGGGCCGTCCCCTGTGCCGCGCATGCCAGGGCCTCAAGGCGGCCGACGCGCTCAAAGTCGTCGAGTTCTCGCCCAAGAAGGCCGCAGAGATAATCCGCAAGACGCTTCTGTCGGCGATCGCGAACGCGGCCAACAACAACGGCGTCAAGAACGCCGGAGAGCTCACGGTCAAGCTGTGCGTGCTCGACGAGTCCGTGCGCATGCGCCGCTACTGGCCCACGGCCCGCGGCTCGGCGCATCCCATAGCGCGCCGCATGTGCCACTGCAAGGTCGTTCTCAGCGACGCAAGGAAGGAGTCTAAGTAATGGGACAGAAAGTCAATCCGATCGGCTTCCGCGTCGGCGTCAACCACGCCTGGGGCAGCCGCTGGTTCGCGCCCAAGAAGACGTTCGGCGCCTACCTCATCGAAGACCAGAAGATCCGCGAGGCGGTCAAGGCGAAGCTCGCCGAGGCCGGCATCTCCAGGATTCTCATCGAGCGCTACGCCAACCGCGTGCGCGTGACGCTGTTCAGCGCGCGTCCCGGCGTGATCATCGGCCGCAAGGGCGGTGACGTGGAGGCGATCCGCGCCGAGCTCGAGAAGATGACCAAGAAGGAGGTCTATCTCGAGATCAAGGAGGTCCAGGGGGCCGACGCAGACGCGCAGCTCGTCGCCGAGGGCATCGCCCAGCAGCTCGAGCGCCGCATCGCTCTCAAGCGCGCCATGAAGCGCGCGATGAAGGTCGCGATGGACATGGGCGTCGACGGGATCAAGGTCCACGCGGGCGGGCGTATCAACGGCGCCGAGATCGCGCGTGTCGAGTGGTCGCGCGAGGGCAAGGTTCCTCTGCACACGCTCAGGGCCAACATCGACTATGGATTCGCAGAGGCCAACACGACCGCCGGCAAGATCGGCATCAAGGTCTGGATCTGCAAGAAAGAGGGCTTCCAGGCCCGTGCGCCGCGCGGCGAAGGCCGTCGCGAGGGGCGTCGCGAGCGCGGAGACCGCAAGGAGAGGAGCTAAGCCATGCCGCTGATGCCCAAGAGAGTCAAATACCGCAAGGTGTCGAAGGGCAACCGCGCCGGCTACGCCACGTCGGGAACCGAGCTCGCGTACGGCGAGTTCGGCCTGAAGGCGCTGACGCGCGGCCTTCTCACCGCGACCCAGATCGAGGCGTGCCGCGTCGCGATCAACCGTGAAATGAAGCGCAAGGGCAAGCTGTGGATCCGCGTGTTCCCCGACAAGCCCGTCACCCGCAAGCCTATCGAAGTCCGTATGGGCGGAGGAAAGGGCAACCCCGAGTTCTGGGCTGCCGTGATCCTGCCCGGCAAGGTCCTCTTCGAGGTCGGCGGCGTAAACGAGGAGACCGCCAAGGAGTGCCTGCGTCTCGCGGCCACCAAGATCGGCATCCACACGAAATTCATCACCCGCGAAGGAGTCAAGATCTGATGAGCACGGAAACCACAACCCGCGGCGCGCGCAAGATGCGCAAAGGCGTCGTAGCGTCCAAGATGGGCGCCAAGAGTGTGGTCGTAACGGTAAGCTACCGTGAACGCCACCCCCTGTACGGCAAGATCGTCACGCGCACGAAGAAGTACCACGTGCACGACGAGGACGACACGGCCAAGGTAGGCGACACCGTCGCCATAATGGAGACGCGTCCGCTTTCGGCGACGAAGCGCTGGCGCATCGTGAAGTAAGGAGCGTTCCAAAATGATACAGGAACTCACCAACCTTGTAGTTGCGGACAACACCGGCGCCAAGCGCGCGATGTGCTTCCGCATCCTCAAGCAGCGCAAGGAGTACGCGCACCTCGGCGACGTCATCCGCGTCGCGATCAAGGAGGCCTCCCCGACGAGCTCGATCAAGAAGGGCTCCGTCGCGACCGCCGTGATCGTCCGCACCGGCCAGCCGATCCGCCGCGAGGACGGTTCGACCGTCCACTTCGACCAGAACGCGTGCGTTCTCGTCGACTCCAAGCTCAACCCGATCGGCACGCGTGTTTTCGGGCCGGTCGCCCGCGAGCTTCGCGAGAAGAACTACATGAAGATTCTCTCGATGGCCCCGGAAGTGGTCTGATATTCAAGGAGCAACTGAAATGGCTATCGCAAGAATCAGGAAGAACGACACCGTGATCGTGATCAGCGGCAACGACGCCGGCAAGACGGGCACGGTCTTGAGCGTGGACACGAAGAAGCAGACGGCGATCGTCGGCGGGCTGAACGTCCACAAGAAGGCGGTGCGCCGCACCGAGAAGCAGGCCGGCGGTCTCATCGACCGCGAGCTGCCCATCAGGCTGTGCAAGCTGATGCCCTACGACGCCGACAAGAAGTGCGGCACGAGAGTGCGCACCGGCGAGAAGGACGGCAAGAAGGCGCGCGTCTCTGTAAAGAGCGGCAAGGCCCTCTAAGCGAAAGGGAACAGGTCATCATGGCAAGACTCAAAGACGAATACGCGAGCCGCATGGTTCCCGAGCTCGAGAAGAAGCTCGGCACCACGAACAAGATGCTCGTTCCGCGCCTTCAGAAGATAGTCCTCAACATGGCTTTCGGCATCGTCTCCAAGGACGAGCAGAAGGCTCTCGTGGACGATCTGGCGGCGATCACCGGCCAGAAGCCCATGCTCTGCAAGGCGAAGAAGTCGATCTCGAACTTCAAGCTGCGCGAAGGCATGGTCATCGGCGCGAAGGTAACTCTGCGCGGCGAGCGCATGTGGGAGTTCGCAGACCGCCTCATCTCGAGCGCGCTTCCGAGAATCCGCGACTTCCGCGGCGTTCCGAACCGCGGTTTCGACGGCGCCGGCAACTACACGCTTGGCATCCGCGAGCATTCGATCTTCCCCGAACTGGTGGAGACGAACGCGGCGCATTCCGGCATGGACATAACGTTCGTGACCAGCACCAACGACCCCAAGGCCGCCAAGGAGCTTCTCATCTCCATGGGCATGCCGTTCGCAGGGAGGAACTAATCATGGCTAAGCAATGTCTCATTGAAAAGCAGAAGAAGACGCCCAAGTTCAAGGTGCGCGCGTACAACCGCTGCCAGCGCTGCGGCCGCCGCCACGCCTACATCCGCAAGTTCGGCGTTTGCCGTCTCTGCTTCCGCGAACTGGCCGTGGCCGGTCTCATCCCCGGCGTGACGAAGGCCTCGTGGTAACAAAAGGAAAGGAATCAGCAAAATGACATCGGATCCCATTTCCGACATGCTCACTACGATCCGCAACGGACAGAAGGCCCGCCTTCACTCCGTCGCGACCCCGGCGAGCAGCCTCAAGGGCGAAGTCGCCCGCGTTATGAAGGAAGCCGGCTACATAGCCGACGCCGTCACGTCAAGCGAGTTCCCGAAGAAGCTCGTGATCACGCTCAAGTACTCCGACCGCGCCGTTCCGGCGATCACGGAGATCAAGCGCATCTCGAAGCCGGGTCTTCGCAAGTACGTATCCGTCTCCGAGATCCCGTCCGTCCTCGACGGCATGGGCCTCGCGGTCGTTTCCACCTCCAAGGGCGTGATGTCCGGGGCGGAGGCCAAGAAGGCGAAGCTCGGCGGCGAGATCATCTGCACAGTCGCTTAATTACAGGAGTCCAAAGACAATGTCTCGAATCGGAAAAGAACCCGTCAAGGTCGCGGATGGCGTCACAGTCGCCGTCGACGGCCAGAAGGTGACGGTCAAGGGGAAGCTCGGCGAGCTCTCCTACACGATGCATGAAGGCATCACGGCGAAGGTGGAGGACGGCAGCGTCAAGGTTGCCTGCGCCGACGACGAAGCGTTCGGCAACTTCCACGGCCTCGCCCGCGCGCTGATACACAACATGGTGGTCGGCGTGTCCGAAGGCTACAAGAAGCAGCTCTCCATCGAGGGCACGGGCTTCAAGGCCGTTCTGAAGGGCAGCGAGCTCGCGCTTTCGCTCGGTTTCGCATCCCCGAAGATCTTCACGGTCCCCGAAGGGCTGAAGATCACCGTCGAGAACGACGGTCTGCAGGTCACGATCACCGGCGTTGACAAGGCGCAGGTCGGCGAAGCCGCCGCGCGCATCCGCGCGTTCTATCCTGCCGAGCCTTACAAGGGCAAGGGTATCAAGTACGTCGGCGAGCACATCCGCCGCAAGCAAGGAAAGAAGGTCGCCTAATGAGCTTCAACCGCAAGGTACAGCGCCAGAAGCGCCACGTGCGCCTGAGGCAGAAGGTGGTCGGCACGGCCGCGCGTCCGCGCATGTCGATCTGCATCACCAACAAGAACATCTACGTCCAGTTCATCGACGACGATGCGGCGAAGACGCTCGCGTCGGCGAGCACGATCAAGGAAGCCCACTCGAACCTCGAGACGGCGAAGGCCCTCGGCAGGACTGCGGCGGAGGCCGCCAAATCCGCCGGAATCTCGCTCGTCGTCGTGGATCGCGGCGGCCGCAAGTACACCGGCCGCATCGCGGCTCTTGTGGAGTCCGCGGTCGAGGCGGGGCTCAAGATCAGCACCAAGAACGAGGAGGCAAAGTAATGGCTTTCAATCGTGACAAGCGCGCCCAGGAGCAGCAGGACGAGCTCGACGAGCACACAGTGTTCATCAACCGCTGCGCCAAGACCGTCAAGGGCGGTCGCCGCATGAGCTTCTCCGCCGTCATAGTCGTCGGCGACAAGGAAGGCAGCGTCGGCGTGGGCTTCGGCAAGGCCAACGAGGTCTCTGACGCGATCCGCAAGGGCGGCGAGGCCGCCCGCAAGGACATGCGCAAGATCACCCTGCGCGGCAAGACGATTCCGCACGACGTCGAAGGCGTCTGCGACGGCGGCCGCGTGATTCTCAAGCCCGCACCGGACGGCACGGGCCTCATCGTCGGCGGCGGCATGCGCCCCGTCCTCGAGGCCGTCGGCATCCGTGACGCGGTCGGCAAGTCGCTCGGCTCCAAGAACCGCCTCAACGTGGTCAAGGCCACGATGAACGCGCTTATGAAGCTGAGGAGCGCCGAGGAGATCGCGGCGATCCGCGCGTAAGGAAAGGAAATCTGAAAATGGAACTGCACAACCTTACTAACACACCCGGCGCCCGCCACCGCGCCAAGCGCGTCGGCCGCGGCTGCGGCTCGGGCATGGGTAAAACCTCCACCCGCGGACACAAGGGTGCCGGCGCCCGCAAGGGTCACAAGCAGAAGCTGATGTTCGAAGGCGGTCAGATGCCTCTCGTCAGGCGTCTGCCGAAGCGCGGCTTCAACAACGCCCGCTTCAACGCCAAGGCTCTCGGCGTCAATGTCGCGGACCTCGAGAAGAAGTTCGAGGCCGGTGCGGAGATCACCGTCGAGACCCTCGCCAAGGCCGGCTTCTCGGACAACAAGCGTCCGAAAGTGAAGATCCTCGGCACGGGCACTCTTACCAAGAAGTTCACGGTCAAGGTTCCCTGCTCGGCCTCCGCAAAGGCCAAGATCGAAGCCGCCGGAGGCTCCGTCGCCTGATGGCGCGGCCAGCAACTACAATCCCCAACATGAGGAGCAAGGAGTAACATGGCAAACATCAAGGGCGGACGCGCCGCCAGGAAGCGCGATCGTCAGAACGCTAAGGCGAACAAGCGCAACTCGACCGTCAAGGCCAAGCTGCACGATTCGCACAAGAAGCTCTTCAAGGCCGCTGACGCGGGCGAGAAGGAGACTGCCGAGAAGAAGTTCAAGGAGCTCGTCTCCGGGGCCGACAAGGCGGTCAAGAAGGGCATCATAAAGAAGAACAAGGCCAACCGTATCAAGAGCCGTGCTCAGCTCAAGCTGAACAAGATGGCGAAGGCTGCGGCCGAGACCAAGCAGGCGTAAGGAGGTTCTCTAAATGGACAAGAAGACTCTGCGCGACGTCGAGCTCAAGGGCAAGCGCGTCGTAATGCGTGTCGACTTCAACGTGCCGATGGCCAAGGACGGCAGCGGCAAGATCACGGACGACACGCGCATCGTCGCGGCGCTTCCGTCGATCAAGTATGTTCTCGAGCAGGGCGGCAGCCTTGTTCTCATGAGCCATCTCGGCCGTCCGAAGGGCGTCAAGCTCGGCGCGGCGCCGAACCCTGACAATGCGGCGTTCACGCTCAAACCCGTGGCCGAGGCGCTCTCCGAGAAGCTTGGTCTTGCGGTGAAGTTCGTCCCCGACTGCATGGCTGCGGACGACGTCGTCAAGGCTCTCAAGCCGGGCGAAGTCGCGCTTCTTGAGAACACCCGCTTCTACAAGGCCGAAGACGGCAAAGTGAAGAAGGACGACGACAAGAAGGGCATCCACCTCACCGACGAGGAGTTCGCGGCGAAGAAGGCCGAGCTCAAGGCGCAGCGCGCCGAGATGG
>CAMPAF010000106.1 GCA_946631535.1 uncultured Verrucomicrobiota bacterium | reverse complement strand
CCGCCGGCCTTCGAATGGACGGCGAGGAACCGCTCGTTCGCGAAGACGGGCGTGAATTCGTCCGTCCGCTTGTCCGCCTTGACGTAGAAATGCACGCCCGCGCGCGACGCGATCTGCGTCAGCTCCCACGGGTTGAAGAGCTTGTAGTCGTAGCTGTAGACGCTCGTCCAGCCGTTCCTCGCCGTGACGCTGATCCCCGGCGTCTTGAACGCGACGCCCGCCCACGCCTTCACGCGCGCGGCGTCGAGCGTCTGGCCGTCGGTCACGCCCGGCGCGTAGCACCAGAGCACGGTGCGCCCGCCCGTGCAGACCTTCTCGCGGAGGAACTTCGCGCGTTCGGGCGTGATGAGGAGCGTCGAGTTGAGGCAGATGAGCTTGTAGCGGCCGAGGTCGAGGAAAGGCAGGTCGTTGAACGAATAGACGTCGTGCGGCGCGCCGATCTTAGAGAACTGGTTGCGCAGGTGCTGTCCGAACGCGCGCTCCAGCGGACACTTCTCGTTCACGTAGTACATCGACTGGGGATCGCAGACGAGGAGGATCTCGGCGACGGACGGCGCGGGCGCCAGGCGGTCCTGCGCCTTCTTGAGCGCGGCGATCCGCTCGCGCACCTTCGGATTGCGGTAGAACCCGCCCCACATGTCGAACCACCAGTAGCTCGCGTTGTTCGCCATCGCGAACGCGGCCTCGCGCGTGTTGCCGGCGAGGTCGTCCCCGAGCGTCTTCCACTGCCCCTTGCCCCAGCGTTTCTGATCGTGCGGGCCGAAGTCGATCTCGTGCAGGAAGCGCTTGCCGTGGCGCAGCGCGGTGCCGTGCACGAGCTGGCTCCCGGAGCCGCCGCCGATGGGCCTGTCGGAATAGTTGCCGGGCGCGATGAAGAAGTCGATGTCGGGCGAGGCGTACACGCGCTCGTAGTCGAGATGGCCGAAGGACGTGTGCTTGCTGTCGCTCACGAGGTAATAGCCGAAGAACGCGCCGATCTCCTTCGCCTTCGGAACCGCCTTGCGCGCCGCCGCCGCGAATTCGAGCAGGGCGCCCGCGGGAAGCGAGTTGTGGAACTGCCAGTAGGCGATCTTGTCCGCCTCGGTGGCGGGGTCGTAGACGAGGTTCTCGAACGCGGCCTTTGCGAGGGACGGCTGCGCCGGAACGCTCTCGCCGAAGTCGAGTCCACGCTTCCTGCACCAGGCGACCCAGGCTCGGTCCTTGGCGCGGCTCGTCCGCCCGCGGTCGTACTCGTACCACTCGCTCGTGCCGCCGCCGGAGAGGATGTAGCAGCCGATGCGGTCGCCCCAGCGCTTCTCGGCGTAGGCGATGAAGTCGAGCATCCACTCCTTCGTCCGCGCGCGCCATTTGGGATCGCAGGCGGCGTGCGTGACGTCGGTGAAGGAGTCGAGCCAGAACCGGTGCGTGGCCCAGTACGGCGTGTTGAGGTCGATCATCACCATGAAGCGCGCGTTGGGGCTCGCCTTCACGAGGTCGCCCGCCTGCGCGTCGAGCGCCGACCAGTCGTATTTCTTGAAGTCCTTCCAGATGGGCGGGTACTCGCAGTACGGCGCGCCGCCGCTGTTGATCGTGTTCGCCGCGAAGAAGCATCTGTTCGTGATGCCCATCGCGCCGAACTGCCCGGTGCGCTCCAGCTCCTTGTTGAAGCTCCGGTACGTCACCCAGAGCTGCTTCCCGCACTGCGCGTCGAAGCCCGCGGGCGCCGCGCCGAACGCCAGGCCGGCTGCCATTACCGCCAAAAGAAACTCACTCTTCATCTTTAAGCTCTCTTTATACGAAAACAAAGTTAAATCATCCAATTCATTGTGGGTGAATTGGCAAAGCAGTCAGTTCGCTGCCTCCGCGTCGATGTCGATCTTAGCGGAACAGCAGCACGGAACCATTGGCGTAGGCGAGCGTCACCTTCGTCGGCTGGACATACGTCCGCCAGCGGTTCGGGACGTTCTCGTCCCTGAAGGTGCCTGTAACCTCCTCCGCCGTGACAAGCGTATATGTCTTCTCCTCGTTCAGGTTCGCGTCGCCAAGCTTGAGCGAGAGGTTCGAGAGGTCGAGCGTACCCGTCGCCGCGAGGCAGTCGCTCGTGCCGTCCACCGCCGTATCGATCACGAGCGTGCCGGAGGTGAGCGTGGTGCCGTTCACCGTGAGCGTGCCGATCGCGTGGCGTCCGCCCGGCTGGATCGTGCCCGTCACGGCGAGCGTGCCATCCTTCACCGTGCCGTTGCCGCCGAGCTCGCGCGCCGTCTGCGCCGTCGAGTTGAGGAGGAGCGTCGCGCCCGCGCCCGCCCACAGCTCCGTCGCGGGCAGCGTCGCGCCGCTCGCGAGCGCGAGCGTGCCCTCCTCCACGGCCGTGCCGGCCTTGTACGTGTTCGCGCCTGTCAGCGTGAGCATCCCCGCGCCCTTCTTCGCGAAGTAGAAGTGCGCGTCCGGCCCCGCCGCGCAGCTCGCGGCGAGCTGGTCCGCCGTCATCGCGCGGTTGTAGACGCGCACGTCGTGGTAGTCGGCGCCTGGATCGTTGTCCGCCGCAAACGCCGAATGGCCCAGCCAGCAGCCGTTGGCCTGGTTGATCGTCGTCATCTTCCAGGTCTCCGGTGCGTGAAGCGCGATTTCGTCAAGCCGCGCGCCCGTCGCGCCGTCGTGCAGGTGGATCGTGAAGATGATACTTCCGTCGAGCTGCGGATCAACGACCAGGGCGACGTAGTACATCTTGTCCATCTCGAACTTGACGGTACCGGCCTTGCTGGTGACGCCGTTGATGCACAACTGCGGGAAAGCGTTGTTGTTCTTGAACGTGAAGTACATTTCCTGGCCGTTGATCGCACCGAAGTCGAAGAGCCGCGCCCAGCTGTTCACCGAACGGGGCGTGACCCAGAACTCCACCGTCGCGCCGCGCCCGTCCGTCGGCAGGATGTCCGTCCCGAGATTGATGCAGCTCATGCCGCACTTGGCATTGCTCATGCGCACCGCGCCGTCCGTCCACGCCACCGTGCCGCCCACCGTCGCGTCGGAATCGCCCGCGCAGTCCGCGAGCGAGCCGTCGTCGAACCGCCACCGGTGCACGAGCGCCTCGGCCAGCTCGTCCGCGCGCGAGGCCGCCGTGAGCGGCTCCGGCAGCGTGAAGTCGCCCTTCCCGGCCGTGTCGATCGCGCCGCCGAGCGGCGTCGCCACCCGACGGTTCACGGTCGACTGGATGATGTTGCTTGCCTTCGCGTTGCTGAGCATCTTGAACGTACCGCCGTTGAACACGAACGTGTCGTCGCCCGAGCCACCGTACGCCGTCGTGGCCTCATACGTGCCGCCCGGCGAGAGGATCAGCGTGCCTTTCGACGTCGCCTTGCTCGCGATGCAGATACCGCTCGCGTTCGTCACCGTGAGCCTTCCGCCGTTCGCGATGGACACCGTGCCCGTGCCCTCCTCGGCCACGAAGAACAGGTAGTTCTGGTTGTTCGCCGGGATGCGGTGCGTGAACGTGCCGCCGTGCAGGAGGTATTCGCCCACGCCGCCTGGCCACCGTCCCACGCACGGATAACCCGCCATCGAGATGTCGCCGCCCGTCTGGATGAACGTGCCGTTGCCGCGCGACCCGATCTGGAAAGCGTATCCATCCTTTCCATCCTTCATGAACATCGAGCCGCCCGACATCACGACGCGCGCGACGCTGCCGGTTCCGTTGCCCACCGCTGCGCTTTGATTGAATATAACGGATCCGCCGCGTTGCGTGAAGGTGACGGGGCCTCGTCCAGCCCAACTAATATTGCCGTCGCCGATTGCGCTGTATCCCGACATCGTCAGCGAGCCGGAGTCGATATCCAGCGAGCCGCTTTGCATGTAGAACTCGCTCGTCGTCACTGCGGCGTTGTTGGTGATCACGAGCCGTCCCGTCTTGCCCTTCGCGGTGTAGCCCACGTTCAACCTGTATTTCGCGGCAAAGCTGCCCCCGTCCACCGTCATCACCGTGCCCGTCGAGCCGTTGATGTAGTCCCAGCCGCCGCCAGTCGTCTTCACGCAGTCCTTGAGCGTCACACGCGCGAGTCCCGAATTGCCATCGTGCGAGCCCGCGAAGAAGTCGTTGACCGAATGGATCGTCGCGTTCGTGACGAGGACGTCTCCCGCGCGCCAATACCATCTGTACGACTCGTGCCGCGCGCCTCCTGCCCGCGCAGGCAGGACCACCGATCCCGTCCAGTAGTTGAAGTAGCCTGCCGAGGTGGAACTGTTCGTGACGCCGCCTTCAAGGACGACCGGGTTCGAACCGCTCCCCTTGATCGTGCAATTGCCCTGACCGTTGATATCGAGCGTATTCTTCACCGTGAACGGCCCGCCGTTCGGAACGAAAATCCAGTCTCCGTGAAAGGGCCACTTGATCGTCCGCCCGTCGCCGCCGATGTTGAGCGTGAACGGCCCCGGATCCATCGCCTTGAAGCCCGTGTACTTGCCAAACGAGAACGTGCCCGCACCGCTGTCAGCGTTTGGCGCGGTGAAGGAATCGCCGTGGATGCCCAGGTAGCAGTAGGAGTCTGTCGAGGGTCCCGCCAGGTGCACGTGGGTGTCCGCGAGTCCGGAGGTCTCGTAATTCGCCGCAAGCGTGCCGTTCGAGACGACCACGCCGCCCGCGAGCGTGTTGTAACCCGCGAGTTCCAGCGTACCGCCGCCCGTCTTCACAAGCCGATTCGTGATGTTCAGGCCGGAGAGCGTCAGCGTGCCGCTGGGGACGGAGACGATGTAGTCTTCCGTGAACGACACGGGCGCGACGAGCGTACCGCCGTCCTCCACCACGAAGCCCGCGCGGTTTGTCATCGCCATGAACGCGGCCTCCGTCCAGTCGCCGCTGATCGCGAGCGTCGCGCCGCTCTTGATGGTGATGGGCGCCGTCGTGCAGCCTGGCAGGTTCGCCGCCGAGGCGACGGAGAGCGTGCCCTCCTCCACGACGAACCCGCCCGTGAACGTGCCGCCCTTGGAAAGGACGAGCGTGCCCGTGCCCTTCTTCACGAGCGGGCCGCCCGCGGAGCCGGGCAGGTCGTCGATGTCGATTGCAACCGTCTGCGTGCCGGTGGACGTGTCGATCGTGCCGCCGCTGGGGCCGACCAGGAACGCGCCCCCACCGTGAATGAAGTTCGCATGGCTGCCCGTGTCCATGCACGCGAGCGTGCCGCCGTCGAGGACGAACGTGTCCGTGGCGTAGCGCGCGTTCACGCCGGCGACCTTCAGAGTGCCGCCCGTGTTGACGCGCAGCGTGCCCGTGCCGGACGCCTGGTTGCCGATGACGAACTCGCGGATGTTGGTGGTGGCGAAGCGGAGCTCGCCGCCGTTCTCGATGGTGATCGTGCCGGTTCCCTGCTCGCCCGCGAAGACAGACAGATACTCGCACTCCCACACGCCGCTGCCGGTGACCGTCAGCGTGCCCACGCCGCCCGGATACCGTCCGAAGCAGCACCAGTGCGAACTGCGCACGATGCCGCCGGAGAGGACCATCGAGCCCGTGCCGTACGCGCCCACCTGCAACTGCGCGACTGCCAGCTCGCCGCCCGTCATCTCGACGGAACCGCTGCCGCCGGCTTTCGCGCCGATCTGCGCGGACGAGGACTGTATCGTCAGCTTGCCGCCCGTGATCTGCAGGCGGCCGCCCGTGCCGCTTTCGGTACCAGTATGGAACAAGCTGACTGTTTGCTCCATGCCGTCCGAGACGATCACCGTGCCGCCCGCGTTGTTGATCACCGTGTCGCCCGCGCCGGGTAGCGCGCCGCCCTGCCAGTTGGAGGGGGTGTCCCAGCTCCCCGTACCCGCATTCGACCAGTACACGTTCGCGCCGAATGCGCCAAAGCACACCAACGCAAAGGTGTAAGCCATCGTCTTCTTCATAGCACACTTCTCCTTGTTCGAACTTACTCGTGTCAGCGAGCAGACATTCCGCTTTCCTGGTAGATCATGATTCCCAGATAGACAGCAAAAGCAATGACCCAAAGCGCCCCCTCCCAGCGCCCGATTCGCCCGGGCTGGCGCCATTTCTTGAAGTTGACGCCGAATAATCCGATCGAGAGCGACAGCAGCACAAGCGTCGGCAGGTCACGCGAGAGGATGTACGGCGAAACGTCCTTGAACGGCGAGATGGTCCCAGCCAGCCCCACCACCCCAAGGGTATTGAAGATGTTAGAACCTATGATGTTCCCCAGCACGAACTCGTGCTCGCCTTTGCGGGCAGAAACGACAGCGCTCGCCAGTTCCGGCAATGACGTTCCCGCAGCGATGATCGTAAGTCCGATCAGCAGTTCGCTAACTCCTAGCGCCCGCGCCGCATCCACCGCTCCCCACACGAGGATATGCGAAAATCCCACCAGTCCGACCAACCCAACCAAAAGCAACACAGATGCCTTCGCCAATCCCGTTCTCCGCTTGTCCGCCTTAACCTTGGCGAAGGCGGATTCCCCCGTTTCCCATTCACCTTTCGCCCTTCTCCCTTCACCTTTCACCTTTCCCGCTTCACCTTTCATCTTCTTGTCGAACCAGCAATATAGCGGCAGCAGCACTGCAAACACAGCCAACGCAAGCACGCCGTCAGTGCGCGAGAACCCATTGCCAAACCCGACCAGCGCGCAGGAAAACACGGAAATCGCCGCAAGCACCAACGCAGCCGCTAGCGCATTCTTCGAAACCACTACGATCGGGCGGATCATCGCCGCCACGCCGAGGATCAGCGCTATGTTGAAGCTGCACGACCCGTAGGCGTTGCCGAGCGACACGTTCGAGTGCCCGGAAAAGCCTGCAAGAGCCGACACGCAGAGCTCCGGCGCCGAAGTGCCGAAACCGATAACCACCATGCCGATGATGAACGGGTTGACTCCCAGCGCAGTCGCCACGGTCGCGGCGCTGTCGATGAAGACGTCCGCGCTCTTCGCCAGCATATACAAGCCCCCGACGAGGAACAGGATGGACAACCACAATGGAATATCGGTGTACATATTAGTGATTAGTGGTTAGTTGTTAGCGGTTAGCGGCTAGTCTGGTTATCGGGTGATCGACTCTACGGAATCGAGCATGTTCGTGCAGCCCTCCAGCTGCGCCGCGCCGCCGATGACGCAGATCGCCGGCGAGTTCGTGAGCGAATCGAGCGTTCCGGCAAAACGCACGAGGTCTTCCTTCGTGGTGCGCAACATCTCGCGGCGCAGTTGTTGTAGGTCCTCCGGCGTGCGACCAGACAGTACCAACTCGGCGGCGCGCGTCGTCTCCACGCTCGGCGTCTGGTACGGTTCCGTGTCCGACACCGTGCTGATGATGTACTTGTCGATTGACGGCTCGTTCTTCACGGCCTTGCGCAGCGCCTCGCCCGACCTGTCGTAGACGCCGAGCGAACGCGCCGGATTCGGGTCGTTCCACGAGAGGTAGCGCGCGTCTCCTTCCGGCCGCAGCAGGAATCCGCCGCCGTACGCGCCGCCGAGGACGCGAATCTCGTTCCACAGGTAGTCGAGCGAAAGCATCTTCGCCGCCACGCGCCCCGGTCCCGTGTACGCGTTCGGGAAGGACGCCTTCGCCGCCGATCCGATCCGTCCTGCCGTGCGGAAGCCCTCGCGCCGGGCGGGCAGCATTTCCAGCCGCGAGGCCGGCCGCCGTGTCACCGTGCTCGCAGGAAACTTCGCGAACAGTCCCTCCAGCCAGCCCGTCGCCACGTTGTCCGAGAGGCAAGCGATCAGCGCATCGCGCACGAAGGTGCGCCTCGAAACTCCCGCAAGGCGCTGGCAGAACGCCGCACCCTTCGTGCCGAACGAGTCGTCAATCTCCTGAACGCGCCGCAGATGCGCGATGCCGGCGCACTGCTCCTCCATCATCCCGCGCATTGACTGCGACGCCGCCGCACGCCGCGCCGCGTAGATTCGCCCGCTGATTCCCATCGTGCCGCGCTCGATCGCGCGGCGACGCTGCTTGACGAGGTCTCCCACCAGCTTCGTGTCGGCGAACGACGTCTCCAGCAGCACCTCCGGCACGAGCCGCACGATCTCGTCCAGCTTCGACTCCAGCGCCGAGACACGCACCGCCAGATATGCTTTCGCATGCCGCGCGTCACCCGGTTTCGCATACGCCGACACGGCCGCATTAAAGCGTCCCAATCCCGCGTCGAGCGCGTTCTTCAGCTCCAGCACGCTCCGCTTCGCCGTCGGCAGCTCCTCCAGCACGTCCGCGAGGATCGCGGCGTCCGAGAGGTCCTCTTCCGAGAACCCCGCCAGCTCAAAGTAGAGTTCAAGGTAGGCGATGCCGTTCGCCGCCGTCTTCGCGCGGATCACCTTCGTGCCTCCAACCATCTCCGTCGTCACTTCCGGCACCGGACCCTTCTCGGGGATGTCCTTCAGCAAGAGCCTCGGCAGTTTGGCGATATCCTCTGGCGCATCAACCTTCTTCTGGAACGCCTCCAGCGCCTTGCATTCTGCCAGAACCTTCTCGCGTTCGGCGGGCGTCCACTTGGCCTGGATCGCCGCCAGCTCCGCCTTCTCCGCCTTGCGGCGCTCCTCGCCCAGCGTCTTCGAGGCCGTCATCGTAAGCTTCACGTGGTGCGGGTTGTCGATGAGCGCCTGGCGCAGGAACTGCTCGAACCATCCCTGCCCCACCTTCGCGCGGAGCGACGCGTAGAGCGGGTCGAGGCGGAACGCGTCCGCCGGATCGCCGCCGTAAAGCCACTGGTCGCATGCGTCGCTGAAGAACATCAGCCCGCGCGGATAGCCGCCGGAATCCTTCTCGCGGTCGTTGAACTCGTGCCGGTCAAGGACGGCGTTCAGGCGCGAGTGGTCAAGTCCGTCCGCCGCCAGACGCGCGAGCGTCGCGCGGACGATCCTTCGGATCTCGTCCGCCTTGCCGTCCTTGGCGTTCTTCACGAAGAGCGTTGCCGTCAGCTGTTCGGCGCCGCCCACGCCGAGGCGCACGTCCTCGCACAGGTTCTTCTCGAGAAGCGCCTTCTTGAGCGGCGCCTCGTTGGAGTCGGCCAGCGCGTCGGAAAGCACGTCGAAGGCGAGGCGCGCCTCGCGGTCTCGGAACGTGCCGATCACCCATCCTTCGAGCAGGAGCGTCTTGTCGGCGGCGGAATCCTCCGCGGCGATCTCGTAGGGCGTCGTCTTCTCCGTCCGCACGGGCTTCTGGAGCGGCACGGCCGTCTTGACGTCCGTGCGCGCGTAGGCGGAAAGATAGGAATCGAGCTTCGCCAGCGTCGCCGGCAGGTCCACGCGCCCGTCGAGGAAGATGCGCGCGT
>CAMPAF010000105.1 GCA_946631535.1 uncultured Verrucomicrobiota bacterium | reverse complement strand
TGGCGAACAACCTCTGGACGATGTTCGCGAGCGCGAACCAGATGCTGGCGGCGCTGACGCTCCTCACCGCATCCCTCTGGCTCTTCAAGAACAAGCTGAAGTTCTGGATCGCGGCCATCCCGATGTGCTTCATGATCGTGACTTCCGGCACGGCCGTGTTCCAGCTCTTCCTGCAGAACCTAGACAAGTGGATGAAGCAGGGCTTCGCCGCGGGCGGCGTGACGGCGATTGGCTCGATCACGCTCTTCTGCCTGGCGATCGTGCTTCTCGTGCTCGGGGCGCTGAAGCTCCGCACGCTCGTCAAGATGCGCATCATCCGCGCGATCACCAAGACCGCGTAGTCTGCGGAGCGTCATGAAGCGGGGACTCTTCTGCATCGTCATGGCGGTGGCGTCTGCGGCAGGTGCCGTGGCGCTGCCTGACGAGACATGCGATGTGGCGGTGGTCGGCGGCGGAGCTGCAGGCATCGCGGCAGCGATACAGAGCGGACGCGCGGGCGCGCGCACCGTCCTCGTCGAGCAGGGACACCAGGTCGGCGGCAACATGACGAGCGGCGGCGTCAATTTCCCCGGTCTCTTCCACGCATGGGGCCGTCAGGTCATCGACGGTATCGGCTGGGAGATCGTGACCAACTGCGTCGCGCTTGACGGGCGCAGCCTGCCGGATTTCTCAAAGCCGACGGGGCGCCAGCACTGGCGGCACCAGGTGACGGTGAACATACCGCTCTTTGTCGCGTTGGCGGAAGAGGCTCTTGTGAACGCGGGCGTGACGGTCCACTACCACTCTGCGCCATTGCGGATCGAGCGCGACGGGGAGATGTGGAAGATGCATGTGGCGGCCGTGGGCGACACGCGCGTCATCTCGTGCCGGCAGATCGTCGACTGCACCGGAAACGGCGCTGTCGCCGCGCTGCTGGGGCTTGAGCGCCTGCGCGAGGAGCGGCGCCAGCCAGGCTCGTTCGTCTATGCGGTCAATCCCGGCGTCCCTGTGGATACGCTGGACGCGAAGGCGCTGTCGGCGGCGTATGCCGATGCCGTGCGGAACGGACGTCTGCAGGCCCATGACGCGCGTTTCGGGATCATGGGTTTCCTGCGCCAGCACGGCAACACGGCGAACTACGTTGACGACGCGGACAACTCCACGGCCGATCTCCGCACGCGCACCAACATGCGCGGACGCGCCTCGATGCTGCGCATGTACCGTTTCCTGCGCGAGCAGCCTGGCCTCGCGAATGTGCGTCTGGAAGGCATGTCGCCCGAAGTCGGCATACGCGAGACATACCGCGTGCGCGGCGAGTACCTGATCACCCACGAGGACTACACTTCGGGGCGCCGGTTCGACGACTCGGTCTGCTTCGCGTTCTATCCCATAGACCTTCACGACAAGGAGAGCGGCATCCACCCGGCGCATCTGCAGGAGGGCGTTGTGGCTACTGTCCCTCTCCGCGCGCTCGTGGTGAAGGGGGTTGACGGCGTACTTGCCGCGGGACGCTGCGTCAGCAGCGACCGCCTAGCCAATTCCGCGCTTCGCGTGGAGGCCACATGCATGGCGACAGGCCAGGCCGCCGGCGCGGCCGCGGCCCTTGCGGCCCGGCATCGGACGACCGCGCTCAAGGTGGACTTCGCGGAGCTGTCCGCGCTGCTGCGCAAGTACCGCGCCATCGTGCCCTGAACAAGGCGGCCCGCCGACTTCCAGTGGCAATTGATTCAGACGCCTTCACGCCGATGTGCTATAATGGGCGCATCATGACACAAGACAGGTCAATACCGGAAATCGTCGACCTCGCGAGCGCGTTCTACGGAAGCGCTACGCTGTTCGCCGCCCTCGAGCTGGGCGTGTTCGCGGCCATCGCCGATGCTGGCGACGGGGTCGCGCTCGAACCGCTCGCGGAGAAGCTGGATGTCTCTCCGCGCGGGTTGCGTCTGCTGCTCGACGCGTGCGTGGCGACGGGCATCCTGGCCAAGTCGCCGGACGCACTCTACTCCAACACTGCAGCCGGGCGTCTCGCGCTCGTGCCGGGCGGTCCCGCCGACCTCTCGAAGGCCATCCGCTACAACCAGGACGTCTATCCCGCCTGGGGGCGGCTCGCGCAGCTAGCGCGGACTGGCAAGCCCGTGGAGCCGCCGCAGCTGCATCTGGGCGACGACCCCGAGCGCACGCGCCGCTTCGCGCTATCGATGCGCGGCCGCGCCCTCGCGATCGGGCGCGGCGTGGTGCCGATGATCGACCTCGGCGCGCCGCATGGACGGCTTCTCGACCTCGCCGGCGGCCCCGGCACATACGCCGAGCTGCTGATGAAGGCGAATCCCGGCTGGTCGTGCGTCACGGTGGACGTGCCGGCGGTGAGCGCAGTCGCTAGCGAGTGCGTGGCGCAGGCCGGACTTGCCGAACGCATCGAATGCCGCGCCGGCGACTACCACACGGACGACTACGAGCCTGCCGCCTACGACGCCGTCACGATCTTCGGCGCGCTGCATCAGGAGTCGCCCAGGCAGATACGCGGAATCCTCGCTCGCGCCGCCCGTGCGCTCAAGCCGGGCGGACGCATCTTCGTGCTTGACATGATGACGGACGCGACGCACACCGCTCCCGTGTTCAGCGCGCTCTTCGCCGTGAACATGGCGCTTACGACCGAGAACGGTTGGGTCTTCTCGGACGAGGAGCTCAAGGGCTGGCTTCCCGAAGCCGGCTTCGCGCCCGGCGACACGCTCCATGCGCCTCCGCCCATGCCCCACTGGCTCGTGTCCGCCGTCAGGAGTTGATCTGATGCGTGCCTATGTGGCAATTTGTGCTCTGAATGTCGCCTTGGCCGCCATGGGTGTGACGCTGACGCCTGTCGGCGAGTTCCCTCTGCCGGGGCTTCGGCCTGGGCTGGAGGGACCGCCCGGATTGAGCGGCATTACGCGCGTGGGAGGCGACACCTATTTCGTGGTGTGCGACAAGGGAGGTCTGTTGCACCAGATGACGATCCGCATCAACCGCGATACGGGTGCCATAACTGGATGTGTCTTCGGAGCTGCGGTCGCGCTGGAAGGGAAAGGTCGGCGGGACCTCGAATGCGTCGCGTGGGACGACGCGAACCGCTGGGTATGGGTGGGCGATGAGCATGACGGAACGATCCGCGCCTTCCAGCCGGTCTCTGGAAAGATGGCGAAGACGCTTGACGTGCCGGCCGTCTACGGCGCCTTCCGCTACAACCGCAGCTTCGAGGCGTTGTCGATCCGCGCGGACGGGCTGGAGATGTGGACGTGCAACGAATCCGCGCTGTGCCGCGCGGACGCGGTGAACAAGAACGGGCCGCCAGTAGACGACGGACCGCGCACGACGCGCGATCACGGTTCGGTGGTGCGCATCCAGAAGTTCGTGCGCGCGACGCCGCAGGCCGGCTGGAGGCCTGCCGGACAGTGGGCGTACGCCACGGATCCGATCGGGGGAAAGAACTTTGCCGGCAAGGCGCGCAACGGCGTGGCGGAGATGTGCTGCCTGGACGACGGCACGGTGCTCGTGCTGGAACGCGAGATGAGCGTGAAGGGCGGCGGAATCATTCCAATGCCTTCCTTCCGCTGCCGCATCTACCAGGTGGACTTTACTGGCGCGACCGACGTGTCGGGCATCACGTCCCTGAACGGCGCGAAGTACTGTCCTGTGTCGAAGACGGTAGTCTTCGATCAGAACACAAACTTCGCCATGTACGAGGGCCTCTGCCTTGGACCACGCCTTTCGGACGGTTCGCGCAGCATGATCATGATCTCTGATGGCGATGCTGGCGCGGTGGCCAGACTATGCTCCCTGAGACTTGTGCAGTGACGATCATGTCACATTCGCGCCGCAACTTTGGTATAATCTTCGCCCACACAGAACAGGAGACAGCATGGGCATATTTAAGGCATACGACATCCGCGGAATCTACGGACAGGATCTGACGGACGACATCTTCTACAAGATCGCACGGGCATACGCGAAGTTCGCGGGCGTGCGCAATGTGGTGGTCGCGCGCGACTGCCGCACGCACTCTGAGCCGCTCTTCGCCGCGTTCGCGAAGGGCCTCAACGACGTGGGCGTGGACGTGATCGACATCGGCCGCGCCTCCACTCCGATGAGCTATTTCGCCAACGCCTCGCTCAAGGCCGACGGCAGCGTGATGATCACGGCGTCCCACAACACGAAGGAGTGGAACGGCTGCAAGCTCTGCCGCGCCAGCGCGGTGCCGATCTCCGGCGCGACGGGCATCAAGGACATCGAGCGGATGGTCGAGACGGGAGATCTTGGAGCCGACGCCGCCGTCAAGGGGACCGTGACGCAGGTGGACGTGTCGGCGCAGTACGCCGCGCACGTGCGCGAGTTCGCGCACCTCGCACGGCCGGTCCACGTGGCGATGGACTTCGCGAACGGCATGGGCATCGCGGAGTCTGCCGCGTTCGCAGGCACGGACCTCACGTACGACTCCCTCTACGGCGAATACGACGGCGACTTCCCGAACCATGACGCGAACCCGCTCAAGACGGAGACGCTCAAGGACCTCCAGGCCCTCATCCGCGCCAATCCGGGCAAGTACGCGTTCGGCGTGGCGTTCGACGGCGACGCCGACCGCGCCGGCTTTCTCGACGAGAAGGGCGACATCATCCCGATGGACTTCATGACCGCGCTCATCGCGCAGGACCTGCTGCAGTCCGCCCCAGGCGCCGCCTGCTTCTACGACCTGCGCTCCTCCAAGGTGGCGGCCGAGGTCATCGCCGCCGCCGGCGGCAAGCCGATGATGTCGCGCGTGGGCCACAGCTTCATCAAGGCGCAGATGCGCGAGAACGACGCCATCTTCGCCGGCGAGCTTTCCGGGCACTACTACTTCAAGGCGAACTCCACGGCGGAGTCGTCGTCCATGGCCACCTTCGCTCTCGCGAACATCGTCTCGAAGAGCGACAAGCCGCTCTCCGAGCTCGTCGCACCGCTGCGCAAGTACGCGCATTCCGGCGAGATCAACTCCAAGGTGGCGGATGCCGCCGCCGTGCTCGCGCGCGTGAAGGCGACGTTCCCCGACAACTTCGAGCTGGACGGCGTGAGCGTGGACCGTTGGGACGCCGAGGGCTGGTGGTTCAACGTGCGAATGTCCAACACGGAGCCGCTCGTGCGCCTGAACCTCGAGGCGAAGACGCCCGACCTGATGGCGGCGAAGCGCGACGAGATGCTGGCGCTCATCCGCCAGTAGGGCGCTAGGGACCGGAACGGCCAGACGATGGACGAGACAGGAAACAGGTGCGTGTTCTCGCCGGACCGCGTGTACCGCTATACGCTTCTGCACAGCTGGCGAGGCCTTCTTGACACGGAGGACAGGATCGCGTGCTGGATCGCGCTCAACCCGTCGACGGCGGACGAGAACCAGCTCGATCCCACGCTCCGCCGCATCCGCGGCTACTCGATGCGGTGGGGCTACAACGGCTTCATGATGCTGAACGCCTTCGGGTTCCGCGCCACGGATCCGCGCGAGATGGAGGCGGCGGCCGACCCTGTGGGGCCGGACAACGACAAGTGGCTCCTCTCCGAGACGGCGAAGGCCGACCGCGTGTTCTGCTGCTGGGGCACGCATGCGAAGCTCGGCGGGCGGCAGACGCACCTGCTCGAGCTGCTCAAGGATCGTCCGCTCTACTATCTCCGCCTCACCTCGGGCGGTTTCCCGAGCCATCCGCTCTACCTGCCCGGCGACCTCGAGCCCGTGAGGTGGCAGACGGTCTCGTGACCCGTAGCGCGCACGGGTGTGCGCCAACGGCAGACGTTACGCAACCAGCGTACAATTGATTCAACTTAGATCAGCAAAAGAAAGGAGATTTCAATGCCGACTTTAGAAAGAGTTGTGAAACCGCGCCGAAACAGGATTTCAGTTGAAATCCCAAAGAGGTTCGGCAAATACACTTTCAGGATTGTGATGATTCCCATTGTCGAGGACGAGAAGCCTAAATACGACTTCTCCGATCTTGTCGGAAGGCTTGAGTGGAATGGCGATGCCGTGAAGGAGCAGCGGAGGCTTAGGGATGAATGGTAACGGCTATCTTCTCGACACTAATGCTATCGTCAACTGCTCAAGGGAAACAAGGAGCTGATTGCTGTCCTTAGCACCGCTGATTTCATCGCCACCTCGATAGTCGCCGAGATGGAATATCTTTATTTTTCGGGGTTGACCGATGCTGATGTGGCGCTGTATCAGGCGTTTCGGGGGCGCATTCAGGTGTATGATGTGCCGTCCGCCGATACGGCCTTTACCCAGCTCGTCGTAAAGGCACGAAAGGAACATGGATTGAAGCTGCCGGATGCGATAATAGCCGGAACAGCCATCGTGAAAGGCTTGACCGTTCTGACGGCAGACGATCATTTCAAGAAGCCAAAAGCGTCATGGCGGACGCGTTTCTTTGCTGTCGATGCAGGCATCTGAATCGGCCGTGCCATCTTTCCTGCCGCGCCGAATGGCGCGGGTTTCATGTTTTTTGCACTTCCCCCCCTTGCGCCACACGGCGCGATAAAGTATAATTCTGCCGTTCCTTCGCAAAGGGAAGGTAGTTCCTTGACATACCGGCGGGCACCTAGCCGCCGGGCCGGTCGCCACATCGGGAGGGTCGCAGCTTGCTGCGACCGCCAACCGATGGAGTGCGACGAACACTGCCGCGCGCACGGGTGTGCGCCAACGGCAGGACGTTACGCAACCAGCGTACAATTGATTCAATTTACGGTTCTTGACAAGAAACCATTGGAGAAGAGGATGTTAAAGGTCAATCATGTTATAGCTTATTGTTGTGGTCTGATGTTGATGCCTAGTCTAGCATGGGGGCAATCCACGCATCAAACTACAGAGGGGGTGCCATCTCCAGAATATCCTCTTTGGGACGGTGTTAAGATTGCGTGCGATGCCGTAATATGTCAAGAAGCTCAGGTTTCGGTTTCTACTGTCATGGAAGAACTTTATAAAATGCACAAAAAGAACGAGGTGCGATTGCCATTTAATCCGACATGGAAACGGGGGAGTAAGGCGCCGATAATTTCCGATAACATGAAACAACTCCAAAGCGACTTTGCAAGCGAATTGGCGAAATACATTGAGAAGAATTGTCGGTCTTCCATCTTCCCTCTGAGCGTGTATTACATGGAACCACGTCCAAGCCAATATCTCAAGAAGGAACATTTCGTCAAGGCATACGTCGCCCATAAGATGGAAACTGTCAGCGATGCGACTCGCAAAGCCTACTCAAAAAAAATTGACGGGATACGTGACTATCGGCGGGACATGAAGTGTAAGGCGGAACAGATCTGGAACGAAGTAAAAGGGCGATAGGCACAAAGGTTAGCTGACGCGGCGTGGGTGTGCCCCACGAACGCCGCCCACCGGTTCTTCAAGGTGAAGGTGGAGTTGCCGTAGGCGGTCACGCGGGACGCGTGACCCTATCAGAGTGAAAGTGAAGATGCCGTAGGCGGTCATCGCTGACGCGCACCCGGATTGCGATGGGGAAGGAGACACGACCGACTACATAGTCGATTGGCGACAAGTACCTGTGCAGAAGATGGCAACACACCGCGCATCTGGCACAAGGCATGCGTATCATAGGCATTCCCTTCCCGTGCTTGTAACCATTGTGCCGCCTTTTCTGAGACAATTTGCCGCCAAATATATCACATCTAGGCGGCAAGTCTTTAGAGGATGGCGGCAAAACAAGTGCTTACACCTATGGCAGCTTCTGCGTACACTCATGAAAAATGCCACATACACCTCTGGAGACAGATGCTTACACCCGCAAAGTATGTTGCGAAGACATCTGTGGCAGGAATAGCCCCCACGGACGCGGCGTGGGTTTGTCCCACGAACGCCGCCCATCGGCTCTTCAAGGTGAAGGTGGAGATGCCGTAGGCGGCGGTCACGCGGGACGCGTGACCCTACCAGTGCGGGTGTGAACCAGGTGGCGGCTCGCTGGGGACGGCTCGCCCCACCATGCGGTCGCTGGGCGACCGGGTGAAGGTGGTGATGCCGTAGGGAAGTTGTTATTTGAACGTCAGTTCCGGGCAATCTTCTTCAACAGTTGATCGGAAGAGTTCGGGCTGGCGCAGGGCGATTGTGAGAAGCACGCGGGCTGCGCCTGTCGGGCGGCGGCGCCCTTGTTCCCAGTTGCGTAACGTGCTTACGCTTACCCCCATGAACTTTGCAAATGCGTCCTGGCTTGCGTGAAACGTCTGGCGCACGTATTGCACGTCTTCCTTCTTGTCTACGGTGAAGCGGCGGGATGGCGCACGCTCTCCCCGCAGGATTTGCGCGCCTTCGCGCATGCTTCCAAGCAGCAGGTCAAAGTTCTTCTTGTTCATTCTTGAACTCCTTCGCAATTTCACGCATCATCGAAATCTGTTCCGGCGTCAGGTTCTCACGCTCTTTCTTCAGGTAGACATATAACATCAGTATCTGGTAACCATTGTCCCAATAGTAGATGAGTCGAGAACCGCCACGTTTTCCTCGGTTTGATCCTCTCCATCTGATCTTTCGCACCCCTCCGGAACCTACAATGACAGGTCCTGCGTCAGGATGTGTGGCCAGATGTTCTTGCAGTTCGGCGTAAGCATCATCATCCATAACTTGGACGATTCGCTGCGTAAACAAGCTGGTCTCAATGAAAATCATGTCCGTATTATACGCCATTGGCGTAGTCGGGTCAACTGCGATTTTGCACATTTCAGTGATTCCCTCCGCTCCGTAATCTCACTCACCAATGATGTGCCGTATGTTTCATGGACTCCCAACCTCAACACCAACGGCGAGGTGCGGGTGTATAAGGTGATGGGCAAAACAAACCTGACGGACGCGGCGTGGATGTGCCCCACGAACGCCGCGCATCGGTTCTTCACGGTGAAGGTGGAGTTGCCGTAAGTGGCGGTTCGCCGGGGACGGCTCGCCCCACCATGCGGCCATCGAGCCGGCGTGCCCCTGCCGAATTAAGGTGACGTTGGCGGCCTGCGCACAGGGCGGGCGAATTGTGATATAATTGCGCGGTCGGTTTCTGGTATTCCCACAACAACCAAAAGGAACGAAAGAATGAAGATCGTGAAGGACAAAGGCGTAGAAGGAAAAGTCATCGTCTGCACGGGCGCGGCGGGAGTGCTGTGCTCGAGCATGACAGAGGACCTGCTGAAGCACGGCGCGAAGGTGGCGGTGCTCGACCTGCGCGGCGACGTGGCGAAGCAGTTCTGCGCCAAGCTCGCGAAGA
>CAMPAF010000104.1 GCA_946631535.1 uncultured Verrucomicrobiota bacterium | reverse complement strand
AGCACGAACGCCTGCGTGAGCTGGATGGCGCGGTCCTGGCGGTAGTTCGTGTGCATGATGCAGTCGCCGTCGCGCACGCCGGCATAGCCCTTCATCACGCAGCAGGGAATGTACTCGTCCGTCATCGGCGTGCCGTCGGGCGTCTTGTCGCTCTCGTACGACGCCTTCACGGCGTCCTCGATGGAATCGACCACGCGCCCCTCTCCGGAGACGATGCAGTTGTAGGCGAGGTCGGTGAGCTTCCAGTTCTTCACGCGGTCCATGCCGTAGTAGCGGCCCATGAACGTGCCAATCGTGCAGTTGCCGACCGCGGCCATCTCCTGCTTCAGGCGGGCGACGTACTCCAGCGTGGAGCGCGGCGGCGTGTCGCGGCCGTCGAGGAACGGATGAACCACGATCATGCCGGCGGGATTTTCCTGGCGCGCGCGCTTCATGAGCTTGTAGAGGTGCTCCTGGTGCGCGTGCACGCCCTCGTCCTGCAGCAGGCCGAAGAAGTGCAGCAGGCTGCCGTTCTTCTTCCAGTTCGCGATGAGGTTCTTCCACTTCGGGCTCTCGAAGAGCTCGCCGCTGGAAAGGCCGTCGTCGATGCGCTTCAGCTCCTGCACGACGATGCGGCCCGCGCCCATGTTCAGGTGGCCCACCTCGCTCGAGCCCTGGTATCCGTCGGGCAGGCCGACTGCCTCGCCGCAGCAGTCAAGCAGGCAATGTGGATAGCGCGCGCGGATCTGGTCTATGACTGGCGTCTTCGCCGTCGCCACGGAATTGCCGTCGTGGCGTGCGTTCACGCCCCAGCCGTCGCGGATGATCAATGCAACTGGTCTCATTTTGTTCTGTACTCCTTCAATACCTTGTACGCGAGAATCGCGTGTCGGTAATGATACCATGTCCGCCGCCCGGCGGCAAGCATTCATGGGCGCCAAAGCGCAAAACGGCGCAAAAGTGCCGTCCGTTACTGCTGGGCTTCGCCGGCAGGCGAAGATTGCGGCGCCTGCGGAAGAGTGTCCAGGATGGCCAACACGTGGTCGCCCTTCTCGAGCGAATGGTCGAGCACGAACCGCAGCTGCGGCGTGAACTTTAGGCGCGCCTCCCTGTTGACGATGCGCTCGAACTCGTGAGCGTGGCGGATGATGTGCCCGAGCACGCGCCTCTGCTCCGGCTCCTCGCCGAACACCGAAATGCGCACCGTCGCGTTGCGCAGGTCCTTGCCGCATGAGACGCCCGTCACCGTGACAAGGCCGGCCGACACCTCGTCGCCCAAGAGGACGCGGAACATCGCATCCCCGATCACCCGCTTCAGGAGCGAGTTGACCCTTTCGAGACGGTTGACAGGCATCTACAGGCTCCTTGGCAGCTCCTCGAGGATGTAGCACTCGATGGTGTCGCCCTCGGCGAACTGCTCGAAGTTGAGGAAGCACACGCCGCACTCCTGCTGGCCAGTGACCTCCTTAACCTCGTCCTTGAAGTGGCGCAGCGTCTGGAGCTTGCCGTCCCACACCTTCTCGCCGCCGCGCAGGATGCGGTAGCGGGCCGTGGAGACGAGCTTGCCGTCGAGCATCTGCGAACCGGCGATCTTGCCGACCTTGCCGATGTCGTACACGGCCTTGATCGTGGCGTGGCCGAGGATCTTCTCGGTGTACTCGGGCGGCAGCAGGTCGAGCATGCACTGCTTCACGTGGTCGATCAGCTCGTAGATGATGCGGAAGGAGTTGATGCGCACGCCGTCGTGGCGGGCCTGCTGCTGCACGCCAGAGTCGCAGCCGATGTCGAAGCCCACGATCACCGCCTTGCCGGCGGCTGCGCTCTTCACGTCCGTAAGCGAAACGTTGCCCGTACCGGTGCCGATCACCTTCAGCGAGACCTTGTCGCTCTTGATGCCGTTCAGCGCCTCGACGATGGCCTCCAGAGAGCCCTGCGTGTCGGACTTGACGACCACGCTCAGCTCGTGCTTGTCGCCCTCGCCCATCTTGGACATGAGCGCATCCAGCGACACGGCCTTCGTGGAGGAAAGCTCCTGCTCCTTGCGGGCCATGGCGGCCTCCTCGGCGAGGGTGCGCGCGCGCTTCTCGTTCAGCATCACGCGGAACTCCGCGCCAGCCTCCGGCACGCCGGAAAGGCCCGTGCACTTGACAGGCGTTGAAGGCCCGGCCTCCTTGATGCGGCGGCCGCGGTCGTCGATGAGCGAGCGCACCTTGCCGAAGTGCTCGCCGATGAGCACGGCGTCGCCCACCTTCAGCGTGCCGCCCGTGACGAGTAGCGTGGCGGAAGGCCCGAAGCCCTGCTCGAGCTCGGCCTCGATCACGTAGCCGTTCGCGCGGCGGCTGGGATTCGCCGTGAGCTCCAGCACGTCCGCCTGCAGGAGCATCATCTCCAGCAGGTTGTCAACGCCCTGTCCGGTGGTGCCGGACACCTCGCAGCACACAACGTCGCCGCCCCACTCCTCAGGCGTGAGGCCGACCTTCTGCAGCTGCTGCTTCACGCGCTGCGTGTTGGACGTCGGCTTGTCGCACTTGGTGATGGCCACCATGATCTGCACGCCGGCCTGGCGGGCGAACTTGATCGCCTCCTCGGTCTGCGGCATGATGCCGTCGTCGGCGGCGATGATGATGACGGCGATGTCTGTCAGTTGCGCGCCGCGCTGGCGCATCGCGTTGAACGCCGCGTGGCCGGGCGTGTCGAGGAACGTGATCATGCGCCCGTTGACGTCCACCTGATAGGCGGAGATGGCCTGCGTGATGCCGCCGGCCTCGCCAGCCGCGACCTTCGTGTGGCGGATGTAGTCCATGAGCGTCGTCTTGCCGTGGTCGACGTGGCCGAGGAACGTCACGACCGGCGGCCGCGGCTTCATCTGCTCGGGCTGGTCCTGCGGAATTTCGTCGTCCGCGTCGATCGCCTTGAGGACAGGCTTCTTGTTCGCGGCGTCGCGCGCGTGCTCGATGTTGACCTTGTAGCCGTACTTCTGCGCCACCTTGGTGGCCACGTCCGGCTCTACGCGCTGGTTGATGGACGCGAGGACCTTGAGCTGCATCAGGTCGGCGATGAGCCGGTTCGGACGCACTCCGAGCTTCAGCGCCAGCTCCTTCACCACCACCGCGCCACGTATGGAAATCTCGCGCGTCGAGACTGAAAGCGAAATCGTGGGCTTCGCCGGCTGGATCGGCGCGGCTGGCGTCTTTGCGCCGGTGGTGATGACCGTGGCCTGCGGACGCGGCTTGGAAAGGCGCATCGACACCGAACTGAACCCTGCCCGCAGACCGCCCACGCGGGTGGACGGCGGACGTGCCGGCGCCGCAGGCTTCTTAGGCTCCGGCTTCGGCGGCGGAGGCGGCGGAGGTGGAGGCGGCTGGGGTTGCTTGGCCGCCGCCTGACGGGCCGCCGCCTGCTGCTGCTTCTGCGACGGATGCTGCTTGGCGGCGGCGGTCCGCTTGTCGCGGGCCTTGCTCTGCACGTACGCGTCCGCGTCGTCATCGTCGTCGTCCACGTCGTCGTCATCATGGCGGCCGCGCGCATTCTTCGCGAGAGGCTCGTCCTCGTCCGCATGGGAATCGTCCTCCTCGGACACCTGGATGGTCACCTTGGGCAGCTCGGGCAGGGTCACCTTGATCTCGATCGGCTTTTCCTTCTCGGGAGCCTTGGGCGGCGGTTCGGCAGGATGCCCCTCGGCGGCGGCGATCGCGCGCTGCCGCGCGGCCTCCAGCGCAACGGCCTGGGCCTTGTCCTTCTCGGCCTGGATGGCGGCCGCGCGCGCCACCTTCTCCGCGCGCCTGGCGGCAATGGCGTCGGCGTCCGCCTTCACCACGCTCGGCCCGACCTGCAGATAGCGCTGGTTCAGCGCTTCGAGGTCGCCCTCGTCTATCTCCGAAAGCGGCGAATACACCTCCACATCAGCTTCCTCGGCCATTCGCATGACCGAGGCGCTGGTGGCGCCGATCTTTCGGGCAAATTCGTAGACTCGCATCTTGTTACGCCTCCTCCGTCACCTCGTCGGCGGGCATGTCCGCCTCCTGCGCGAGGCCTGTGGCCTCCGCCACGGCCTGCGCCGCCGCATAGAGTCCCTTCGCCGTCACCTCGTCGAAACCAGTCGCCGCGATGAACCCTTCCTCGTCGCTCTCGATGATTCCCTCCACCGACAGGAAGCCCGCGTCCGCCAGCTGCGTCGCCACGGCCGTCGAGACCGAGAACGTGTCAGCCAGCGTCTTGATCGCCTCGGCCTTCTGGTCCTCGAAGCTCGCCAGCGCCATCGCCTTCGTTATCTCGACGTTCCAGCCGGTCAGCTTGGACGTGAGCCGCACGTTCTGCCCGCGCTTTCCAATCGCCAGGGAGTACTGGTCGGGAGATACCGTGACGTGGACGGAGTTCTTGCCCTCTGGATCCACCTCCACCGTCTCCAGCTTGGCCGGCGCGAGCGCCTGCGCCACGTACTGCTTGATGTCGTCGGACCAGCGCACGATGTCGATCTTCTCGCCGTTCAGCTCGCGCACGATGTTGCGCACGCGCGCGCCCTTGACGCCAACGCACGCCCCTACGGCGTCCACGTTCTCGTCGTGCGTCCTCACGGCCAGCTTCGACCTGTACCCGGGATCGCGCGCAACGCCCATGATCTCAACGACGCCTTCGGATATCTCGGAAACCTCCAGGCGGAAGAGCGTGCGCACGAACTCGGCGGAGGCACGGCTGAGCCGCACGGTGGGCCCGCCGGCCGAGTCCTGCTTCACCTCGCTGATGATAGCCTTGATCGAGTCGCCCACGCTGTAGTCCTCTGTCGGGATGCGCTCCTTGGCAGGCAGCAACATCTCGGTCTTGCCCACGAGCACGTAGAGGTCGCGCCGGACGACCGACGACACGGTGCCGGACACGATCTCGCCGATGCGCCCGCGGAACGCGGCGAACACGTTGTCGTGCTCGGCTTCGCGGATCTTCTGCATGATCATCTGGCGAGAGGTCTGCGCCGCGATGCGCCCGAGGCGGGACGCCGGCATCTCGACCTCGATGGTGTCGCCCTCGGCCGCGTCGGGCTTGAAGCGGCGCGCGCGCGCCACCGAGATGAAACCCGTCCCGGAGTCCTCGTCCGAAACCACCAGAGTGTCGTAGACATGAAGCTGGAGTGTCTTGCGGTCAATGGTCACGCGCAAATCGTTTGTCACGCCAGGATTGTGGCGCGCCGCCTGCTGAATCGCACCTTCAATAGCCCCAAGCACGAGCTCGCGGTCCACGCCGCGCTCACGCTCGATGTACGTTACCATCGCCAGCAAGTCATTATTCATGGCCATAACCTTACTCCTTCATGTCAAAAAACAGAACAACCCTTCGGTGATTCGCTGAACCACCGCGAGGAAACGCGCAAATGATACATTATCTGTTGCCGAAAGTCAATGCGACGGAGGAAAAAACATGAAAAATCTGCGGAATGGGCTAGATGACCACCACCGGGAATATCTCCTTGTCCAACTTGGCGTCCATCGCAAGCACCATCGCTTCGCCCGGCTTCTTCGCCGTAAGCGTTCCGTCCGGCGCGATTGCCGCCACGTCGTCGTGGTACGAGACGAGCGAGACGTAGCGGTTCTTCGGGTTGGGCGAGTACGTGACGCGGTCTGCGTCGTAGCATCCCCAAGTGAGCGGACCCGACAGCATACGAGCCTCCAACTTCAGCGTGCCGCCTGCGGCGACCTTCAGCGGCTTCGCGTGGATTATGCGGTCCTGCCCGCCGCCCACGCGCGTGAAATACATGAGGTCGCGCGCGGGATCGAGCTGCACGGCGTCGAAGGTCTGCTCGTTGACCGTCCCCCCCGCCTTCCTCGGAAGCTCGCCGCACCAGGGCCTCGAGCCTATGATGTAGTCGCCGTAGGCCGCGTCGCATGGCTCAGTCACGTAGACGATGCCGTTGTGGTACGTCTGCCGCTCCGCGTGGTGGTGGCCGGTTATGTCGAGGAAGATGCGCCCCTGCGCCGCGGAGAAGTCGAACGTCCGCCCGGCGCATGTCCACGAACCCCTGTTCTGGTACGCCTCCATCAGCTGGCGGAACGGCGCGTAGAGCTTCGTCTCGCCGGCGTTCCCGACCACACCCCAGACCGGTATGTGGTGCGCCACCACCACGTTCCAGCCCGCAGGGATGGTGGCGAAGGCGTGCTCTGCCAGCCAGAGCAGCTGCGCGTCGTGCATGCCGGATACGACGGCCCAGAACGGCCGCTTGTCCGTTATGGAGTCTGTCGTGTCCACCACTATGTAGCGCATCTTGGCGGACGGATTGTCGAAGTAGTAGTAGCACGCCTCCGAGTCGGCGGCGTTCGTGACAGCCTCGGCGCATCCCTTCGATCCCATCACTATCTTCCGCGCTTCGATGCCGGAATAGGTGAACCCGGCGTCGGTCTTCGCGTCGTGCTTGATCGTGAAGTCGTGGTTGCCCTTCGCAGTGTACATCTTCATGCCGGCCGCCTCGACCGGCTCCACCCAGAGCGTGCGGTAGAAGTCCACCGCGAAGTCCACCCCTGCCTTGTCCGTCTCGAACCTGGCCGCGAACGCCTCGGGCAGATCCCCCCCGCACAGGACCTTGCCTAGCGGCGAGCGTGCGGCAAGCGCCACAAGAGCCTTGCCGGACTGCCTCCTGTTGGCGGTGATGTGAAGGTCGGTGATGAACCAGAACCCGTCCACGGTCTTCTGCGCGATCGCGCGCACCTTGCCCGCGACGGCATCGAGGTGCGGCAGCCAGTAGTCTGGCAGCGGAGTCTCCTCCGCCATTGCGGCGATCGCGCGCATGGGGCGGCTCATCGCGCTGGCGGCGGCGAAGACGCCAAGCGACGAGATGAACGAACGGCGGCTTGTGCATGTTGCTTGAATCATCGGTTCTCCTGTGCGGCAGATTATACCACAAAAGCGGCTTGCTCAACCTTGCGCCGGCCCGGATATCTTCGCTTCCAGAGCCCTGCCACGGTTGCCGTAGGAATCAAGCGGAGTCACGCGCACGGCCCCGATCCCGACCGGCAGCGCGTCCGCCGGGACCGTCGCCGTGACGGCTTTCGCGAATTTCGCGTGGCGGCGCGGGTAGAGCCCGTTGACCGCGCAGATGCGCACCGCGCGCACGCTCCCGCCGGCGTTGGCGGCGCAGATCTCGTATTCCGCCACCTGCCCCCCGAGGGTCGCCGCCGGGAAGTCGAGCCGGATGGCGTCCTTGTTCTGAGGCTCGACGTCGCCGCCGTTCCGTTTTTGTCCGCGCGTCTTCGCCGTGGTGCGCGTGGCGGCGAGGACCGCACCCTCCGGAAACTCCGCCGGTTTCGCCGCGCGGGCGAACGAGGCGAACGAACGCGGCTTCGCGGGTAGCTCCACGACCCAGTCGTCGCCCAGCTGCAGCCCGCTGACGAACTCGCGCTTCGAAAGCTCGACGCGGTCGTCGTAGACGCTCACGACCTGCCCGACGCGGATGTCCGGACGGTTCGTCTCGACCGCCATCATCTTCGGCGAATCGTAGGCGGCGTAGATTGCAGTGCGGTCCTCGCGCCGGACTCCGCCAGGCAGGTAGACGTTGCAGCGGCCGTTCTCGTAGCCGGCCGTCCGCTCGAAGCTCCAGACCGCGTCTGCCGACAGATAGCGCAGCGATCCGGTCGCCACGGACGTGAACGCGCCGCGCCAGATCGACTTCTCGTTCGTGAGGGGTTCGTGCGAATGTCCGGAGAACGCGATCGCCTGTGGAAAGTTCGAGAGCAGGCGCGTCGCCGATCCGTCGTCCATGCCCCATGCGCATTTCCCGTAGACGGTGTCGCGCGGGTGCGGATGCTGGACGTAGAAGAACGGACGCGACGGATCGCATTTCTCCATCAGGGCGCGAAACACGTCGCCGCAGCCCGCGCAACCCGTCTCCGCCACCCCGTTGCACCAGATGCCGGGCTGCCAGTGCGAGCAGAAGAAGTCGAATCCCTTCACTTTCTTCGTGTAGTACGGCTGCCATTCCTCGTTGAAGCATTCGGCCCAGGCCTTCTTCGGGTCCGCCTGTATCGCCTCGCGCGCAAGGACGTCGGCATCCTTGAACACGCGTGCGCCGTTCCGCAGGCCAAACGCGTCGTGGTTGCCGAGCACGAACAGGCGCTCGACCTTGCGTCCGTCCGGCGCCCGGTCCCCTGGGAACACCCTGAACCAGGCGTCGGCGATCGCCTTGAGTTCGCGGGTCAGGCCGAGGTCGGCCATGTCGCCTGCGATCATCACGGCGTCGACGCCCTGGTCGCGGAAATAGGCGAACGTCTTTTCGAGCGTGTCGGTCTCGTAGCCGGCTGCGAGCGAGCGCCCGTCCGCGGCGAGCCGCACGTGCACGTCGCTCACGACGCCGAACTTCAGCTTGGGAGGGACGCAACTCGTTGCGGCCGCTGCGGTCGCAACGAGTTGCGACCCTCCCAGCGCGCCCAACGAAGCCAGACCGCCAAAGAATCTTCTGCGTGTAATGTCCATGCGCCGATTATACCACACATTGCCCTCGCCGAACGGAACTGCTATACTTCGGGCATCTGAAACCACAAGTCGGCACGTCTACATGAAATCAAGAAATCAACTTCCGGCAACCAGCCTCTTCCGGCGGATCGCCCCTGGCGAGACTGTGACAGTAAAGTAAAAGGAGCCATGTGACATGAAAAGAAGAGTTGCCATGCTCTTTGTCCTGGGGGCCGTTGCCCTCGGAGCGGGGACGGCTTTCGCGGAGTTCAAGGCCGGTTTCGCCCGGGTGGACGCCACGCCGCCGCTCGGGATCCCGATCGTCGGGTATTTCCACAAGCGCATCGCCGACGGCGTTCTGGATCCGCTCTACCTTGACTGCGTGGCGGTCTCGGACGGCACGAACAACGCGCTCATCTACTGCGTCAGCAGCCTGGGCCTGGGCAAGGCCTTCATGGGGAAGGCCGCTCCGGCCATAACGGCGGCGACGGGCGTTCCGCGCGAACGGATCTACGTCCACGCGACGCATACCCACACCGGGCCCGCCGCCTGGACGAGGTCCAGCTTCACGAAAGAGGAGAACCGCCTCGTGGCAGACTACGTAGACATGTGCATCGCCAAAATGTGCGACGCCGGACGGCTCGCCCTCGCCGACATGGCCCCCGCGCGGATCGGCGTCGCCAAGACCATCTGCCGCAACGTCTCGTTCATCCGCCGCTACCGCATGAAGGACGGTTCCGTCCGTACCAACCCGGGGATAACGAACCCCAACGTGAAGGAGCCGCTCGGCACGCCCGACGAAACGCTGCAGCTCATCCGCTTCCGCCGCACGTGGGCGCCCGACATCGCCATCGTCAACTTCGGTACCCATCCCGACTGCATAGGCGGGACGAAATACTCGGCCGACTGGCCGGGCGTCGTCCGCAGCACGTTCGAGG
>CAMPAF010000103.1 GCA_946631535.1 uncultured Verrucomicrobiota bacterium | reverse complement strand
CTGGGGCGAGGCGCCGACGGGCCGCATCAAGCTGCAGGACCACAGCGACTCCACCGTCTCCTTCCGCAACATCAAGATTCGCGAGCTGTAGCAGAAAGCGGCGCGTTGGGGACAACGCGCCCTACCAGCCCGTACGGTAGTTGCGGCGCAGGAGCGCCGTGGCGGCTGGGTTGCCGTCGAACGCGAGCTCGTCGGCGTTCCAGCGCAGCGTCTCATCCGGGCGGCGGATCGCGACGGTGCCGAGGATGATGGTCTCCGCCATCGGGCCGGTCTTCTGGAACGGCGATGCGTTCTCGGTCACGCCAAGACAGCCGTCGGCGAAATCGTGGTAGTGGTTCTTGAACGGCAGCTTGTCGAATTTCACTGAGGCGAACTTCGCCTTGGGTAGGAGGTGCGGCAGCTTCTGGTGCGGGATGAGGATTGCGCCCTCGGTGCCGAACACCATGGCCGCCTCCTCGGGGAACTTCTGGAAGCCGGCCTCGCGCGCGAGCGTCTGTCCGTCCTCCGGCGGGTAGAACTCGCCGTCGAACCATTCCATCGTGAACGGCTTGCCGTCGGATGCGGGAACGCCGTCGAACGTCCATGTGATGTGGTTGGACTGCGGCCACGTGTCGGCGCGTCGCGCGGGCGAGTTCTTCCAGCTCTCCTGCACCTGGGCGCGGACCGTCTTGGGCGCGGTCTTGCCGAGGTTCATCCCTTTCCACACCGCGTCGAAGATGTGGCAGCCGATGTCGCCGCTCCAGCCAGTGCCGAAGTCTTGCCAGGAGCGCCATATCATCGGGTGGTAGATCTTCTCCGCGTAGGGACGCACCGGCGCGGTGCCGAGCCAGAGGTCCCACGCGAGGGTCTTGGGCGGCGGAATGCCCTGCGCCGGACGAGGGCCAACAAGGCGGTACCGTTCCGCGCCCGTGCGGTTGGATGTGAGGTACACCTTCTTCACCGCGCCGATCGTCCCTGCGCGGAGGAAGCCGACGCCAAGCCTGTCTCCGCCGCCTGCGGCGAACTGCGTGCCGAGCTGGGTTATGACGCGGCAGCGTTCAGCCTCAAGCGCCACCTCGCGGCATTCGGCCACGTCGTGGCAGAGCGGCTTCTGGCAGTATACGTTCTTGCCGCGGCGCATGGCGGCGAGCGCGATGATGGCGTGCTGGTGGTCGGGGACGGCTATGTTGACGGAGTCGATGTCCTCCTTCTCCAGCATCTCGCGCCAGTCGGTGTATGTGTGGGCCTTGGGCGCGAGCTGCGCGGCCTTGGCGAGGTTGTTCGCGTCCACGTCGCAGAGCGCCACCACCTCCACGCGCGGATGCGAGAGGAAGTTCCTGAGGTCGTTGAAGCCCATGCCCCCCACGCCTATGCTGGCGTGGCGAAGCTTGTCGTTCGGGCCGAACACGGTCCGCCGCTGCGGCACCGTCGCGCAGCCTGCCATTGTCAGGCCCGCCAGCGCGCCTGCGCTCTTGAAGAAGTCGCGTCTGTTCAGATCCATATCTCGTCTCTCCGGTCTTTGTGTTTGCGAACTGCGGGCGCACCTGCCCGTGGACGAACGCATTTTACACTATTTTCGTGTCGCTTGCCAACCGAAAGAAAAAATATGCTATAATCTTGACATGATGAAAACGGTACTTCTTCCACTTGCCGATGGATTCGAGGACATCGAAGCCGTCTCGATAATCGACGTGCTCCGCCGTGGCGGCGTGCAGGTCGTCACAGCCTCGCTCGGGCAGGAACGCCTTGTGCGTTCGGCCCACGGCGTCAGAATGGAGGCCGACGCCCTCCTTCCGGACGTGATAGATGACGAGTACGACGCGATCGTCCTGCCTGGCGGCGGCGAGGGTACCGAAAACCTCCTCGCGTGCAAGCCGCTGGTTGCGCGGCTGCAGCGCCAGAAGGCCGAGGGTCGGTTCGTCTGCGCGATCTGCGCGGCGCCGACCGTGCTTGAGGCTGCCCAGGTGCTGGAGGACGAGGATGTGACGTGCTACCCGTCCTGCTCGTCGAAGATGGGGCGGCGCGTGCAGGACGTCCCCGTGGTCGCGGACGGCCAGGTCATCACCGGCCAGGGGCCAGGTTCGGCCATCTTGTTCGCGCTTGTGGTCCTGATGCATCTGATGGACGAGCGGACCGCGCACGGCGTAGCGAACGGCATGCTGGCGGAACTTGGCTGAGGTCGAGGTGAAGCGGGCGGTTTTCCATGTCATTGCGATTGCCGCTCTCGCCGCAATCGCGGCGGGCGGCGTGTTGCTGTGGCGGCAGCGGCCGTGGAGGACGGCTGTCTCCGTGAACGGACGCATCCTCACGGCGCGCGAGCTGGACATGCGCGCGCAGCTGCTGCTTGAGGACGGCCGCCGCATGGGCATGATCAACGTGACGCTGGAGGACTTCCGCCGTCAGGCCGCCGCGAGGTGGATCGTGAAGGAGGTGCTTCTCGCGGAGGCGGTAGACCGCGGCATCGAGCTGGGTGCCGACGACGAGAAGGAAGAGCTGGTGAAGCTGGAGCGCGACCTCAAGAGCCACAACCTGACGATCGACCAGTATTTCAGGCACATGCCGTTGCCTGAGGAGATGATGCGGCGCGACTTCCGCGAGGTGCTGCTGCTGAGGAAGTACCTGAAGAAGGAGGTCGACGACACGATCTCGCTATCTTCCGACGAGATCGACGCCAGCATGAGGACTCTGAAGGCGAAGCGGCTCTTGCACAAGGAACTGGGCGGGAAGCCGAACTTCAAGACTGACCGAAAGAGCGTTACCGACATGCTGCGCGCATCGCGCATGAACGATGCGTACCGCGAGTTGCTGCGCACGCTCTGCGAGAAGGCGGACATCCGGGTGCCGGAATATCCGTTCCTTCAGGACTTCGAGCGCTACGTCTTGCCGTGGAGCCCGAGGAGCAGGCAGACGCCCCTGCCGCAGGGAGTGGCGCCAGAGAGGAAGAAGAAATGATCCGTTTGGTTACAGCAGGAGAATCGCATGGTCCGCAGCTGACCGTCATCCTGGAAGGCATGCCTGCCGGCCTGCCGCTGGACGAGGACCTTATCCGCGCGGACCTGGCACGGAGGCAGATAGCGCTCGGTGCCGGCGGGCGGATGTCCATCGAGACAGACCGCGCGGCGATTGTCGGCGGCGTGTTGGCTGGACGCACCACCGGCGCGCCGGTGGCTCTCGCGATCGCCAACGCGAACCACGAGGCGTGGAAGGGGAAGTCCATTCATGCATACACCACGCCGCGCCCGGGGCACGCGGATTTCGCGGCGGCGGTGAAGTACGGCTACGACGATGTTCGTCCTGCGCTGGAGCGCGCCTCGGCGCGCGAGACCGCGTCGCGGGTGGCGGCGGGCGCGTGCTGCCGCGCGATGCTGGGCGAGTTCGGGATCGCGGTGGAGGGGCGCATCATCGCGCTCGGAGGCGTGCAGTGCGACGGGGCGGACGAGATGTCTGTAGCGCTCATCGAGCAGGCTCGCAAGGAGGGCGAGACGCTGGGCGGCGTCATCGAGGTAGTGGCGAAGGGGCTCCCCGTGGGTCTCGGCTCGCATGTCTCGGCAGACCGTCGCCTCGATGCGCGGCTCGCCGCCGCCGTGATGTCCATCCCTGCCATCAAGGGAGTGGAGTTCGGCGACGGCTTTGCGCTCGCGGCCATGAAAGGCACCGAGACGCGCGGACGGATGGGCGGGCTCGCTGGCGGCATCACTGACGGCGATCCGCTTGTGGTGCGTGCCGCCATGAAGCCGATTCCCACGACGCTCAAGCCGCAGCCGACGGTCGACCTCGCGACTGGCGAGCCTGCGCAGACCGTATACGAGCGGAGTGACGTGTGTCCCGTGCCGCGCGCCGTGGTGGTGGTCGAGGCGGCGGTATGCCTCGTGCTGGCGGACGCGCTTACGGAGAAGCTTGGCGGCGATTCGCTTGCCGAGATGAAGGCGCGCTTCGCGCAGCTGCCGTCCACCTGCCGCCTCTCCCACACCCCCAAGACCTTTTGGTCTTAGGCCGTTTGTGGTATAATGCAAGCCTTTCACGAGGCTTAAAAATGATTATTCTACCGGCAATCGACTTGAAGGGTGGCGTGTGCGTGCGGCTCCGGCAGGGGCGCGCGGACGACGTCACCACGTACAACGACGACCCCGCCGCGCAGGCGCGCGACTGGCGGGCGCAGGGCGGCCGCGAGCTGCACGTCGTGGATCTTGACGGCGCATTCGCGGGCACGCCCCGTCACGCAGAGGTGATCCGCGCGATAATCGAGGCGTTCGGCGGACCCGTCGAGGTGGGCGGCGGGCTGCGCACGCCAGAGGCGCTCGACGCCGTGCTGGAAGCCGGCGCGGCGCGCGCGATCATCGGCTCCGCCGCGCTGGAGAATCCCGCGTTCCTCGCGCAGGCCGTGGAGCAGTACGGCGACCGCATCACAGCCGGCATCGACGCGCGCGACGGGTTCGTCCAGACGCGCGGGTGGGTGACCACCACCGCCGTGAAGGCCACAGACCTCGCAAAGGCCGTCGCCGCCGCCGGCGTGAAGTCGATAATCTACACGGACACGGCGACAGACGGCATGCTGGGCGGACCAAATCTCGCTCAGATGGCGGCAATATGCGACGCGGCGCCGACTTGCGCGATCACCGCGTCTGGCGGCGTCTCGTCGCCGCAGGACGTGCGCAACCTGATCGCGCTCGGCCGCGCGAACCTGCGCGCCGCCATCGTGGGCAAGGCGCTCTACGACGGGCGCACGACGCTGAAGGAGATGAACGATGCTGCCGAAAGCCGTTCTTGAGACGCTGCCCAACGGGCTGAAGCTCGTGCTGGTGCCGGACGACCACGTGGAGAGCGTCTGCTTCGGCCTTTTCGTCGCGAGCGGCAGCCGCCACGAGGCGACTAAGGAAGCCGGCATCTCGCACTTCATCGAGCACATGCTCTTCAAGGGCACGGCCACGCGCACCGCCCTCGCGATCTCGCAGGCCATCGAGGGTCGCGGCGGCAACTTCAACGCCTACACGAGCGAGGAGGGCACCTGCTTCTACGCCTACCTGCCGTGCGACTACCTGCCAACGGCGGTGGACATCATTTCCGACATGTTCGTGCATGCCGCGATCCCGGACGCGGAGTTCGCGCGCGAGCGCCAGGTCATTCTCGAGGAGATCAAGATGTATGCGGACGAGCCGGACTCGGTGGCGTCCGAGAACCTTTCCCGCGCGCTCTTCCCTGACAACGCGCTCGGCCTGCCAATAGCAGGGTCGTCCGAGACGCTCGGCAAGATGACGCCGCAGGCGCTGCGCAAGTACATCCGCCGCGCCTACGTGCCGGCTGCGACGACGGCCGTGGTGGCTGGGCGGTTCGATCCGACGGCGGCCCGCGCGCTCGTCGAGAATGCCTTAGGCGGACTTGCCGGAGGCAGGCCGCTCCCATACGTGCCGGTGAAGGCGCGGCAGCGCCCCGTGAAGGAGGTGCGCGCCGAGCGCGACATCCAGCAGGTGCAGCTGGCAATGGGTTTCCGCACGTTCGGAGTGCGCGCTCCGGCCCGCAAGAAATACGCGGCGAACGTGTTCGACGGGCTGATGGGGCGGTCGATGAGCTCGCGTCTCTTCCAGAGCGTGCGCGAGAAGCGCGGCCTCAGTTACGACATCCGCTCGCAGCTGCAGTTCTTCGAGGAGGTCGGCGGCTGGGCCGTGACGGCGGGGCTGGCGACGGATCGCGTGCCGCAGGCGGTGTCGGCAATCGAGCGCGAGCTCGACCGCATCCGCGCGAAGCGTCCAGGCGCGGCGGAGCTGAAGCGCACGAAGGAGTACCTCGTGGGCAATTTCCGCCTCGGCCTCGAGCAGGTGCGCGCGCGGCTCTTCTACTTCGGCAACTGCGTGCAGACGTACGGCAGGATACTGGCGCCGGAAGAGGTTGTCGCTGGCATCTCAGCCGTCACTGCGGACGATGTGCTCGAGATCGCCAACGAGATACTGCAGGAGAAGAACAAGTCGGTCTCCTGGGTCGTGCCAAAGCGATGAACCGGATACTTTTCAACGCGGACGAGCTGGATGCGGACGGACGCGCCACGTTTGGCGGCGCGCGGGCCGAGCATGTGCTCACGATACTTCACGGCGAGGTGGGGCAGACGCTGAAGACGGGCGTGGTGGACGGTCTGATCGGCACGGGCGTCATCGAACGCATCGAGGGAGAGATGGTGACGGTGAAGTGCGAGCACGACCGCGAGGCGCCGCCGCCGTGGATCGACCTGATCCTTGCGCCCCCGCGTCCGCGCGCGATGAAGAGGCTGCTGCCGCAGCTGGCGGCGATGGGCGTGGGGCGGATCGTCCTCGTGGGCGCTGCCAAGGTGGAGAAGGCGTTCTGGGGCGCGCAGCTCCTGAAGGAGGAAATCTACCGTCCGCTGCTGGTGGACGGCCTCATGCAGGCAGGAACCACGGCGTTGCCGACGATCCAGATCGAGCGGGCGTTCGGCCGGTGGCTGGAGGGCGGCCGGTTCGAGGAGCAGTTTGGAGGACAGAAGAACAGGATAGTGGCGCATCCTTCAAGCATTTCTAAGGTCGATAATGACCCTAACGGCCTTAATGACCTTAATGACCCTAACGACCTTAACGACCTTAATGACCCTAAAGGCCTTAAATCGGCCATGGACCGGCCAATCGTTGCCATCGGACCTGAGGGCGGCTGGACGGATGACGAGGTGGCGCGGCTTGAGGCACACGGCTTCCGACGGATGTCGCTCGGGCCGCGCATCCTGCGCACGGACACGGCCACGATCGCACTCCTCGCCCGGCTGATGCCGGAGGCGGATGCATTTACAAATACAACAAAGGAGACCTGACATGAAGAACATGACACTGGCCGCGGCGGTCCTGCTGGCGGCGGGCGCGGGCGCGAGGACGTTCGACGTGACCGACTACGGAGCGAAGGCGGACGGCAAGACCGACAACACGGCGGCGATCCAGAAGGCGATCGACGCGTGCAGCGCCGCGGGCGGCGGCATGGTGCTAGTGCCGGGCGGCGGTACGTACATGACGTACACGCTCAACCTGAAGAGCAACGTGCGGCTGGAGATCGACCGCGGTGCGACGCTAATGGGCGGCACGGACGCGCTCAAGTATCCGGAGTTCGGTCCTAGCGAATACTGGAACGTGGACCGCGTGCCGCGCTTCAACAAGCGGGCGCTCTTCTACACCGTCGCCCAGACGAACGTCGCCATCACCGGGCGCGGCACTGTTGACGGAAACGCCGACTCCTTCCATGAGCCGGTGCCGAACCCAAGGCCGGGCCAGCCGAAGTTCCGGCGGAAGTCCGACACGCTCATCACCGGTCGGAGCGCGCTCTTCGTGGCCTGCAAGGACGTGCAGCTGGAGGACTTCCTCTTCTACCACCCCTGCGGCTGGTGCACGTGGTTCCTCGACTGCGACCGCGTCCAGGTGCGCGGCGTGCGCATCGAGTGCCATCCGCAGTACCCCAACGGCGACGGGCTGCACTTCGGCGGCTGCCGCGACGTGACCGTGAGCGACTGCATCATACATTCGCAGGACGACTCGCTCATACTCCGCACGCACCAGGAGCAGATGAAGGTGCCGCGCCCGTGCGAGCGCGTCACGATCGAGAACTGCGTCCTCTCAGCCAACCAGAGCGCCATCCGCTTCGGCTGGACGGAGGACTACGGCATCCGCGACGTCGCGATCAACAACATCGTCTGCCAGCATTCGCGCCTTGGCGTGCAGTTCAACCTGCCGCCGAACAACGACAACTACCACATCGATCCGCCGCGCGACGCCAAGAACGGCATCCTGCCGCCGACTGGGCCGATCCTGCCGTTCTTCGTCGAGAACGTCAGCTTCTCCAACATGCGCATGGACAGCGTCAACGCGCCGATACAGGTCCGCATCGCGGACACGGAGAAGGTCGACTTCATCCGCAACATCTCGTTCTCCAACTGCCGCTTCACGGGCGGGCTGCCGCCGGTGTTCGAGTGCCGACCGGAGGACAACGTGAGCAGTTGGCGCTTCTCGAACGTGGAGTTCGTGATCGAGAAGGGCAAGGCGCACTACGTGCCGAAGAAGAACGGCGGGCTGTTCGAGAACTGCACGGACTTCACGTTCGACAACGTCAGGTGGACGTATCGGTAAGTTAAAAGGTTAAAAGGTTAAAAGGTTAAAAGATTAAAAGGTTGAAAGGTTAAAAGGTTGAAAGGTTGAAAGGTTAAAAGATGAAAAAGATCATGATTGACTGGAAGCTGGCAGTGAAGGTGGCCGTGGCGGCGGCCGCATGTGTCGTGTTGCAGGGGCGCGCGGAGTTCCGCGCCCTGACGCCGGAGCGTCTCGAGACGCTGAAGCATTCGCTCATCCATCGCGGCGACGGCAAGGGCCGCCCGGACAACACGATGGAGGCGCTGCTCTACACGTGGGCGAAGGGTTACACGCCCGAGAGCGACATCCGGTTCACGAAGGACGGCAAGATCGTGGCGTTCCACGACAACACCCTAAACAAGCGCAAGATCAGCGAGTGGCTGTGGACCGACCTGCGCGAGCAGGACGTCGGCAGCTACCGAGGCGCGCAGTACGCAACGTGCCGCGCTCCTCTATGGGAGACGATTTTCACGGCGATGGAGGAGAACCCGTCCCGCAAGATACACATCGACTTCAAGGACGTCCCGCCGGAGAAGGTGGCGGAGATGGTGAAGGCGCACGGCCTTGAGAAGCAGTGCTGGTTCATCACGCGCGAGTACGACCTGATCAAGCGCTACAAGAAGGCGTTGCCGGAGGGCCAGACTCTCCACTGGATGAACCTCGGCAACTGGGGGCGCGTCGACTTCGGCAAGCCGGGCGAGACGGAGAGGTGCGAGGCTCACATGATGGCGCTCTTCGAGAAGGCGGCGGCCGAGAACTTCAAGGACATCGACAACGTGCAGCTCCACTGCCAGCTCCGCTACGACGCGGCGGGGAACGCGACGTTCTGCCCGAAGCCCGAGACGATGAAGGCGTGCGTCGAGCGCCTGCATGCCGCCGGCGTGGAGGCCTCCATGTGCGTGTGGCAGGAAGAGGCAAACAACCCGAAGACGTACAAGCTGCTGTGGGAGCTCGGCTTCGACTCGTTCGGCACGGACTATCCCGAGGCCCTTTATCAGGCGATCGCGGACGGAATGAAGTGATGGCGAAAGGCTAATGGTGAAGGCTGAAAGGTGAAGCGATGGGAAAAATGATGAACAGAAGGCAGTTCGTGAAGACGGCTGGCGTGGCCGCCGGGGCTACATGGCTGTGCGGATGCGAGACGACGGATTTTATTGGCCTGTCCACGATCAAGGAGGCTGATGCGTATTCCGTGTCCATCCTGGGAGACACGCACTTCGACGCCGAGCCGGAGAGCGTGTACCACTCGCACTACGACGAGTCGAACAAGTGGGCGAAGA
>CAMPAF010000102.1 GCA_946631535.1 uncultured Verrucomicrobiota bacterium | reverse complement strand
TTCATAGTGTTCTTCTTCTCGGGCTTCTCCACGCTCGTCACGGTGCCGTTCCTCCTGTTCGACTACCATCCGATGACGTGGGCGCAGGTGGCGATCCTCTTTGGAGCCGGCATCTCGGCCACGGTGGGGCAGTTCGGCATCACGGCGGCGTACCGCCTAGCGCAGCCGCGCGAGCTCGCGGTGTACGACTACACGAACGTGGTGTTCGCCGCGCTGCTGGGATTCGCCGTATTCGGGCAGGTGCCGGATGTCTTCAGCTGGATCGGCATCGCGATCATCGTGGCGATGGGCGTCTGGATGAACTCCAGGGCTAGGCGATGACCCCGTCGCCGGGCGCCATGTTCTCGCCAACGAGGTCCGAGGAAGAGTCTCGGCTCCCGATTCCCTGTATCCACCCGTGGTCGAAACCGAAGTCCGCCGCCGCTTCGGTGACGGACGCGTACTCTTCCTCCGTAACCACGCGGTCGAACGGCGGCGTATCGCTGGCGATGAAGGCGGGCGCGTACTGGCTCATCACGGAGACGTGCACATCGTTCGAGCATTCCGTGGCGAGCCATGCGAGGTTCTCGATCGCCTCGTCGGCATGGCCGGGCAGGACGAGGATGCGCACGATGATGCCGCGCGTGGCGGCGCCGGGCTCTTCCGAATCGAGCGGCCCGAGGGTTTCCCAAAGGTGCTTGACGGCGGCGCGTGCGGCGGCGACGTAGCCGGCGGCAGAGGAGGCGGTGCGCGCCGTCGTCTCGTTGGAGTAGCGGAGGTCGACGAGGGCGATGTCGCAGAGGTCGCGGTACTCGGCGAGCGTCTCGACCCGCTCGTAGCCGCTTGAGTTCCACACGAAAGGAAGGCGGATGCCGTCTGCGATGAGCGGCTCGGCGGCGGCGCGTATGTACGGCAGGTACGGCGTGGGCGACACGAGGTTCCAGTTGGCGCAGCGGCGCCTGACGGCAAGGTCGCGCAGGATGTCGGAGAGTTCCTGCACCGACACGTCGCGTCCGCCGCCACGCCAGCTCCACGGCGAGTTCTGGCAGTAGATGCACTTCATCGTGCAGCGCGAGAAGAACACGGTGCCCGAGCCTGTATCGCCGCAGATGGGCGGCTCCTCGCCGAAGTGGGGTCCCCACCGGAACAGGCGTACGCCGTCCCCGGCCTGGCAGAAGCCGACCTGGCCATTGGCGCGGTCCACCCCGCATTGGCGCGGGCACAGCTGGCAGGTCGTTAAGGTGTTTAAGGTCATTAAGGTGGCTAAGGTAGTTCAGGTGGTTAGGGTAGTTCAGGTGGTTAGGGTAGTTTAGGTCAGGATGGACGCTAAAGACTTTAAAGACCTTAATACCCTTAATACCCTTAAGCTTGGACTTGGTTTGCTCTAAGGTACCTGGCCTTGATCTTGAGGAAGATCAGCCCCACGAACGGCACCGTGGCGATGTATCCGGCCCCCATGATACCTAGCGTGAGCCAGAAGTGGGTGAACAGGAACGCCACCAGCAGCAGCAGCAGCGCCATGGTCGGGAGCATGTACTGCTTCGTGAGACGGATGCTTTTCAGGGATATCGTGGGGAGCCGCGAGGCCATAAGTATTCCAACTAGGCACAGCATGAACATAGCGCACGCGGGATGGCGCATCACCGGCTCGAGGTCCTTTATGGAGAGAGCGAGGAGCACCGGCGTGAGGACCATCCAGCATCCGCCAGGGGCGGGCACGCCAAGGAAGAAATGCTTCCAGTAGGGGAGCGTAGGCTGCTCTAGCATCGTGTTGAAGCGCGCGAGGCGGAAGGCGTCGCACATCGCGTAGAAGAGCGCGAACGCGAGCATCACCTGCTTCGTGCGCAGCGGCAGCGTCGGGTCTCCGCCCAGCACCCAGAAGTAGAAGAAGAGCGCGGGGGCCACGCCGAAGTTCACGAAGTCCGCGAGCGAGTCTAGCTCCGCACCCAGCTTGGAGCTGGCCTTGAGCAGGCGCGCCACGCGCCCGTCGAGCGCGTCGCAGATGCATGCGGCGAGCAGCGCCAGCAGCCCGTATGTCCAGTCCTTTTGCGTGACGGGCTGTCCCGCCAGGGCCTTCGCGTAGTTGGTCGCGCAGATGGCGATCGACGTGATGCCGCCGCAGGCGGCCATGGATGTGATGAGGTTCGGCACCATTGCGCGCAGTGGCACCTGGTCGGGCCTCGGCGTGCGGTTGCGATGGCGTTTTCCTCTAAGACGAAATCTTCTCATGGCGGCATTATCTCATTTTCGCCCCGCTTCTGCAACTGCTGTTTTTTGGTATAATGGGCGGCGTAGCAGCCCAACCGGAGCCGAACATGTCCGAAGAACAGAACAAGCCAGAGAAGAAGACGCTCTTCATCATCGACGTGATGCCGTTTCTCTACCGCGGGCATTTCGTGTTCCTGCGCAACCCGCGCGTGACGTCCACCGGCATGACCACCTCCGCGCTCATCGGCTTCGCGAACGGGATCGTCTCCATCCTCAAGGACTGGAAGCCCACGCACGCGGTGCTGGCGATGGATCCGAGCGGGCCCACGTTCCGGCACGAGGCGTATCCGCCATACAAGGCGCAGCGCGAGAAGATGCCTGAGGATCTCGCCTCCAACATCCCCTACGCGCTCGAGCTGGCGGAGGCCCTGCGCCTGCCGCTCATCCGCCAGGATGGCTTCGAGGCGGACGACGTGATGGGCACCATAGCCGTCCGCGCCGCCGCCGAGGGCTTCGACGTGTACCTCGCGACGCCCGACAAGGACGCCGCCCAGCTCGTCGCGCCGAACATCCGCCTCTTCCGTCCCGGCCGCGCGGGCGAAGGCGCGGAGATATACGACGAGGCGCGCGTGAAGGAGCACTGGGGCCTCGTCTCCCCTTCGCAGATGATCGACTGGCTCGCGCTCGCGGGCGACGCGTCCGACAACATTCCCGGCATCAAGGGCGTGGGCGAGAAGACCGCATCCGCGCTCCTCGCGCAGTTCGGCACAGTGGAGAACCTTATCGCCCACGCCGCCGACCTCAAGGGCAAGGTGGCCGAGAAGGTGGCCGCCGGCGCAGAGGACGCGAAGATGTCGAAGTTCCTCACCACGATCCGCACCGACGTGCCGCTGGAGGTCTCGCTCGATTCGTTCGCGCGCCAGGAGCCGGACCGCGAGCGGCTTGCCGCCGTCTGCGCCAAGTACGAGCTTAGCCACCTCGCGAAGACGCTCCTGGGCGCCGATGCGCCGCTTGCGCCGGCTGTCACGTTCAAGAAGCTTGCGGACGTGCCGCACGACTACCGGCTCGTGACGACGGACGCCGAGGCGCAGGAGCTCGCGCGCATCCTGGAGGCTGCGCCGGCCTTTGCGTTCGACACCGAGACGACCGGCACCGACGCGCACACGGTCGATCTCGTCGGAGTGTCGTTCGCCACGGAGAAGGGCAGGGCATGGTACGTGCCGATCGCGCGCCCCGCGCCGGTGGCTGACGACCTCTTCTCCTTCGCCGCCGCGCCGCAGTCGCCATCGCTTTTGCACCACTTCGCCGCCGCGTTCGCCGACCCCTCAAAGACGCTGATCGCGCAGAACGGCAAGTACGACATCACCGTCCTCCGCCGCTACGGCATCATCTTCGGCTCCACCGTGCGCGACACGATGCTGGAGCATTACGTGACGGACGCCGCCGCGCGGCACGGCATGGACGGCCTCGCGCGCGAGTTCCTCGGCTACGACCCCATCCCGTACGAGGCGGTGGTCGGCGAGAAGCTGCGCGGCCAGGAGCAACCGACGATGGCCGACATCCCGCCAGAGAAGATACTCGACTACGCCGCCGAGGACGCCGACGTGACGCTTCAGCTCGACGCCGTGCTGCGTCCGCGCGCCGGAGAGGCCGGCGCCCTGCCGGCGCTGGAGCAGAGCGAGGAGCCGCTCGTGCCCATCCTCGTGGAGATGGAGTCCGCAGGCGTGCGGATCGACGTGCCTGCGCTGCGCGCCTATGGCGCGACGCTCGACCGCGAGATCGGCGCGCTGGCGGCGGAGATATGCTCCTACGGCGACGGCACGCTCAACCTCGACTCTCCCCAGCAGCTATCCGAGTTCCTGTTCGGGAAGCTCGGGCTCGATTCGCAGGGCGTTAAGAAGACGCAGCGCGGCTTCTACGCGACGGACGAGAAGACGCTCGTGAAGCTAGCCGAGTCGCATCCCGTAGTCGGAAAGATTCTCGAGTACCGCGCCTGCGCCAAGCTCAAGTCCACCTACGTGGACAAGCTTCCGCAGTGCCTCGGTCCCGACGGGCGAGTCCACACCACCTTCGCCCAGGCGTTCACCGAGACTGGCCGCCTCTCCTCCTCGGATCCCAACCTGCAGAACATCCCGATCCGCACGGAGCGCGGCAAGCCGATCCGCGCCGCGTTCATCGCGCGCGACGCCGACCACCGCCTCATTTCCGCCGACTACTCGCAGATCGAGCTTCGCATCATGGCTGCGATGAGCGGCGACGAGACGATGCTCGACGCCTTCGCGAACGGCGCGGACATCCACCGCGAGACTGCCGCGCGCGTCTACGACGTGATGCCGGCGCTCGTCACCGACGAGATGCGCTCGAAGTGCAAGATGGTCAACTTCGGCATCATCTACGGCATCTCCGCCTTCGGGCTCTCCCAGCGCCTGCACATACCGCGCCGCGAGGCGGCGGACCTGATAGACGCCTACTTCTCGCTCTATCCGAAGATACGCGCGTTCATGGACGCCTCCATCGCAAAGGCGCGCGAGACGGGCTACGCCGTCACGGCGCTCGGCCGCCGCCGCACGCTCCGCGACATCAGCTCGCGCAACGCCACCGCGCGGCAGGCCGCCGAGCGCGACGCCATCAACACGCCAATCCAGGGGACGGCCGCCGACCTGATCAAGCTCGCGATGGTGAAGGTGGACCGCGCGCTGAAGGCGGCTGGCCTGTGCACGCAGATGGTGCTGCAGATACACGACGAGCTGCTTTTCGACACGCCGATCGGCGAAGTGGACCGCGTGAAGGAGATCGTCGTCCGCGAGATGTCGGGCGCGCTCGACCTCGGCGTCCCGCTCGACGTTTCCGTAGGAGTCGGCAACAACTGGCTGGAGGCACACTGATGGACATGTACTACTTCTTCGTCTTCGCTTCGTTCTCGTTCGCCTTCGGGTGCTGCGTGGCGAGCTTCCTGAACGTCTGCATCTGGCGCCTGCCGCGCGAAGAGTCCGTGGTGCGCCCGGGCTCGCACTGTCCGAAGTGCAACGCGCCCATCCGTTGGTGGCAGAACATCCCGATAGTCAGCTGGCTGGCGCTGCGCGGGCGGTGCGCGAGCTGCCACGAGCCGATCTCCGCGCGCTACATCATGGTGGAGCTGATTGGAGGAGTGCTGTTCCTGCTCGTGTATCTGCAGTGGGCGACGCCGTTCTTCTTTCGCGCGCCGCCTCCGGTCGGGCTCGTGCCTTATGCGGACTTCTGGATGGTGCCAGTGGGGTGGCTAGTGGTCACAGGACTCATTCTCGGCTCGTTCATCGACCTGGACCACTTCTACCTGCCGGACCGCGTGACGATAGGCGGCATGGTGCTGGGCGTGCCGCTAAGCTTCTTCGTGCCGGAACTTCAGGGAATAGTCGGCAAGGACGCTACGGGATGGAGTGCGAACCTGTCGGCGCTCTGCTGGTCGGCGGGCGGGCTCATGTTCGGCTTCTTCTTCCTGTGGGGGCTGGGATGGCTGTTCACGAAGCTGCTCAAGAAGGACGCCATGGGATTTGGAGACGTGAAGCTCTTGGGGGCGGTAGGCGCGTTCTTCGGGCCATGGGCGGTAATCTTTACGATCATCGTCTCGTCGCTCGTCGGGTCGATCATAGGCGTGGGGATGATCCTTCGCGGCAAGGCGAAGCTTGGCGGATGCACGGCCGTGCCGTACGGTCCGTTCATCGCGCTCGGCGTGCTGGCGTGGATGTTCTGGGGTCCTGCGCTCATAGCGTGGTACTTGGCACTAAGCAATACGCACTAGGCACCAGGCGCCAATCTCACCAGGCAGGACGGTATCCTCATATCGCAAGGCCCATCTTCGCGAGGTCGACGTCGCCGATGGACACGGGCTTGGCCGTGCACCAGCCGCCGCGCGTGAAGTCTGGGATCTCCACGGGCGTGCCGCCCTTGCGGTCGCTTTCGGCGGAGCAGGGGACGATCGCGCTCCACGAGGCGAGGTCGTACACATCCATGTCGAGCGGCATGCCGTTCTGGAGGCAGTACGCCCAGCGGAGGTCCATGATGAAGTCCATTCCGCCGTGGCCGCCAACCTTCTTCGCGATCGCGCCGACGCTCTTCCAGAGCGGGTGCTTGTGCTCCTCGCGCGCCTTGGCGAAGTCGGCGTCGGAAAGCCAGCCGGCGTGCTCGCCCGGCGTCTTGACGAGCGCGAGGCGCGGCGGATAGTCGTAGAAGCATCCCTTCGTGCCCTGGATTAGGTTGATGCGGCTGTAGGGACGCGGCGTGGACTGGTCCACCTGCATCATGATGGTGCGCCCCTTCGCCGTCTTGATGATCGAGGTGTTCATGTCGCCCGTCAGCCACTGGAGGCGGTTCTGCCAGTCCTCGGGCTTGTACTTCGCGGCGGCGAACTCTGCATGTGCGGCGGACAGGGAGGACATCGAGACGATCCTCTCCATGCGGTCGCCGCGGTTCATGTCCATGTAGAGGCAGATCGGCCCGAGCGCATGCGTGGGATAGGTGTTGCCGTAGCGGCGCACCGTGCCGCCGTTGAAAAGGCCCCTGTTGCGGAAGTTGTTCTCGAGGTGGCGCCACACGAGGTTGTGGATGTAGCCGCCCTCGGCGTGGGTGAGCGTGCCGAGCAGGCCCTTGTGGACCAGGTTCCAGGCGAACATCTCCATCTCGCCGTAGCAGCAGTTCTCGAGCATCATGCAGTGGCGGCGCGACTTCTCGCACGTCTCCACTATCTCCCACGCCTCCTCGATCGTCTGCGCGCCGGGCACTTCCGAAAGCACGTGCTTGCCGGCCTTGAGCGCGTAGACCTCCATCTCGGCATGCAGGCCGGCAGGCGTGGCGATGTAGACGACGTCCACGCCGTCGTCGTCGCAGACGCCTTTCCAGCTGTCGCTCTTCCCGGCGTACACCTTCATCGCGCCGGGCTTCTTCTTCTGCTTGAGCCACTTCCTGGCGGCGTCGGTCTGCGCGGGACGCAGGTCGCAGAGCGCCGCCGTCTCGATGCCGGGCAGCAGCGAAACTCGTTTCACCGCCGCTGTGCCGCGTTCGCCGATGCCGATGAACCCGACCCGGATCTTCTTCATGGGCGGCACGCTGAAGTTGCACATGGTCCCCGTGCCGCCGCAAGCCAAAGGCTTGTCGATCGCGCATCCGGCCACCGCGGCGGCTCCTAGCATCCACGCTGTTCCCTTTAGGAAATCTCTCCTGTTCTGTTTCATGTCATGGTCTCCTGTTTTATGAAATATGCAACGGCGCATGAAATTGCCGGGAATTGCCGACACTCCCGGCAAGCCAAAATAAGATATGATATAATCATCTCAAATGCCAGCGAAAAGTTTCGTGCAGGGCTCACCGAGGACATCTCCGACTACGACAAGGACGTCGGAAAGTCCGGATATCTTGACGGGCATCGGCTCAGGAATGTCTTCAAGAAGCACCAGATGCTGATCGTCTCGCTCATGAATGAGCGCGCCATGAACAAAGACGTCGAGCCTGCGGATCTCGCAAGCCTCGACCCGGGGATGCGCGGTGCGGTCGTGAAGCTGCTCGACACCCTTATCGCCAAGAATGCGGCGGATTACGACAGGGCCCATGCCGCCTACCAGAGAAATGTCAGCCGCGATCCGAATTGCAGAGACCTGCCTCCAGAACGCTTGACCTGCAAAGATTTCGTGGAAAAACTCATCAGGGATTTCGACGACACCGCCAAGGGCGGCGGGTTCAGGATAAGCGCCGGCGCGGCAGGAAACGAGCCGGATCTCTTCCTGAACGGACTCGCAGGACTCCTCTCCGCGGAAGGCAAGAAGGCTCTCGCCGACAATCGGGAGGAAATCAGGGGGATTGTCAGTGCCATCTTCAAGAAGGGGACGGCAAGCGACGCCGGCCTGCGCATGAGCGCGGTGTTCAAGCTCCTGCAGGCGAAGTTCTCGATCGAGGTGCCGGCCGTGATGAGCGGCTTCCAGTCGAGCCAGGAACGACTGACGGTCGCCATGGAGTCCATGCTTCGCACGATGACGAGCGCGGAGGTTGCGCGGCTGGACGTGATTCTGGCCGCAGCAAGGAAGGACGGGGTACCCGATCCTGAAATCCCCGCCGCCTCCGAAAAGGAGCGCCGCTTCGTCGAGATCCGGCCGTGACGCGCCTACGGCATGTCGCGCAGGCCGTGAGCGGCATGGAGAGTCATGCGGTCGAGATCTGGCATCCAGGCCGTCGCGTTGGATAGGCGGATCGAGTGCACGCCGGCCGAGAGCGGCACCTTGACCTTGACAGTCCCGATCTTGCCTGCGGTCGCCGGCGTGGCGACCCGCTTTGCCGCGCCGCCGTCGATCGAAAGGTCGAACGACCTGTCTTCCGGCGCGGCGTATCCGAAGGCGAGGAGGTATTCGCCCGCCATATCCACCTTCACGTCCTTCCATACCAGATCGTTGGAAGCACGGTTGCCGATGTAGCGCACGTACACCCCGCCCGACGCATCCTTCTTCTGGTCGGGGAAGGCCGTCCCGGCCTTCGTCGCGTCCCACAGCTCCTGGTAGTCTGTGAGGAAGGCGCACTCCGCCTCGTAGACCGTCCGCTGGATGCGCCTCTCGGCATCGATGCGGAAGAACCTAGACGCATGCGGCGCGACCTTTACGCAGACCTCGCCGGAGAACCGGCCGACGTCGGCCATCTCCACGAGGTCGAACGCGTCGACCTCGCCGGCGACGTCGAGCGCGTCCGCGCGCACGGTGAACTCGTGTTCAGCGTCGGAGCCGTTGTAGAGCGCCACGTAGCGCGACAGGCCGAACTTCTCGCAGGCGTCCTTCACGAGGATGTACGCGTCGCCCTCGCGCGATACGACGTAGCCCTGGAGACCGAGGTCGTTCTGGTTCATCGCGAGCAGGTAGGGGTTCGTGATGAGCGCCTTCGTGGACGCGGGGATCGTCCGCACGTCGCACCCGATCAGGAGCGGCGAGGACATCATGCACCACATGCCGAAGTGTGTCTGTTCCTCGTCTGGCGTGAGGCCCGTGTCGCCGTGCTTGCCGAAGATGGACTTGACCGAGCCCTTGAGCTGGCCGACCTCCAGCATGTCCATGTCGTTGTAGTGGCCTGGGCGCGCGTATGCGCTCAGGTAGAGGTTCTCGCCGATGAGGTCCTTCACGGACTGCCAGTTCGCGCGGATGTCCTTCGTCGTGCGCCACGATTCGGCGATGTCCGCCGCCCACGTGCCGGGGAACGCCCAGCGGCAGAGGTTGAGCC
>CAMPAF010000101.1 GCA_946631535.1 uncultured Verrucomicrobiota bacterium | reverse complement strand
TCGTGGAGATGGACGGCTTCGGCACGAACGACGGCGTGATCGTGATCGCCGCCACCAACCGCCCGGACATCCTCGACCCCGCGCTCCTCCGCCCTGGACGCTTCGACCGCCAGGTGCACGTCGACCTGCCCACGCTCAAGGGCCGCGAGGAGATACTCAAGCTGCACGCCTCCAAGGTGAAGCTCGCCCCCGACGCCGACCTCTCCCGCCTCGCGCGCGGCACCTCCGGCCATTCCGGCGCCGACCTCGCCAACATCATCAACGAGGCCGCGCTCCTCGCCGCGCGCAACGGCATGACCGAGATTCCGCACGCCATCCTCGAGGAGGCGCGCGACAAGGTGTTCTGGGGCCGCGAGCGCAAGAGCGCCGGCTTCACCCGCAAGGAATACGAGACCACCGCATGGCACGAGGCGGGCCACGCGCTGCTCCAGCTGCTCGTGGAGAACGCCGACCCGCTGCACAAGGTCTCCATCATCCCGCGCGGACGCGCGCTTGGCGTGACGATGACCCTCCCCGAGAAGGACGTCCTCAACCGTTCGCGCACCTACTTCCTCGACGAGCTGGCGGTCCTCTGCGGCGGCCGCATCGCCGAGGAGATGCACACGCACGACATTTCCACGGGCGCCGCCTCCGACATAGCGGTCGCCACCGACATCGCACGCGCAATGGTGTGCCGCTACGGCATGAGCAAGACGTTCGGCTTCCAGGCGTTCATAGAGCCCAACCAGTTCGCCGCGGAGGAGGCCCCGCCGCCGTATTCCTCGAAGACGGCCGAGGCCATCGATGCCGAGGTGCAGGAGCTCATATCCTCCGCATACGACCGCGCCACGAAGCTCCTGAACGACAACCGCGACAAGCTCGAGCTCCTCGCCACCACGCTTCTCGAGAAAGAGACGATGGACGGCCGCGACGTAGAGAATCTCCTCGGCCTCGGGAAGAGCGAAGAGCTGGCGGAGAAGAATGAAGAGCTGGAAACGAATAGCCCAGAAGAAGCGAAGTGCCAAGAGTGACCTGGACATGCCGACAGTTTGAGATCGACCTTTCCCGGACGCGCGTCATGGGAATCGTCAACATCACGCCCGACTCCTTCTCGGACGGAGTGCGTTGCCTGCGCACAGAGGCGGCTGTTTCGCGCGCGCGCGCACTTGCGCAGGAGGGCGCCGACATCATAGACCTCGGCGCGGAGTCCACGCGCCCAGGCGCGACGCCTATCTCCTGGCAGGCCGAGTGGGCGCGCCTCGAGCCGGTGCTTCGCGTCCTCGCGCGCGAGATGCCGACCATGCCGATCTCCATCGACACGTACCACCCAGAGACCGCCGAGCGCGCGCTTTGCCTCGGTGCCGCCATACTCAACTGCGTCTACGCGAAGTCCGTTCCTGCCATGCTCGAGCTCGCGGGCAAGACCAGCTGCGGCCTCGTGCTCCCTGCCAGCATCATCTTCGACAATCGACCGCCGGCCGCCGACAGCGCCAATCCCACAATCTCACAATCCTCCAATCCCACAATCCCCCAATCTTCAATCCTAAAATCGCAAATCATCATCGACCCCATGATCGGCTTCGGCACGACGCGCGAGGAGGACTTGGCGCTCCTGAGAGGCATCCGCCGCTTGGCGCAGAGGGCGCCGGTGCTGGTGGGCGTCTCGCGCAAGAGGATTGTCGGGGCGCTCACGGGCGCGGAGGATCCGCACGACAGGCTCGGCGGCAGCGTCGGCGCGGCGGTGTGGTGCGCGATGAACGGCGCTAGCGTCGTCCGCGTCCACGACGTCAAGGAAACATTGCAGGCGCTCAAGGTCGTGGAGGCGCTCGCGAAAGGAGACGTGGCATGAACATGCACGACATAATCACCACCGTCGTCACCTACCTTCCCGACGCCGTTCAGATACTTATCCTGTACGTGGTCATATACGCCATCCTGAAGGCGGCGCGTGGTTCGCGCTTTGGCCAGCTGCTCATGGGAATCGCAATCCTCTTCGCGCTACTGATAGCGTTCACGCAGCTGTTCGACTTCAAGGTGCTTTCCGCCGTAGTGCGCTGGCTGCTCATCTACCTTGCAATGTCAAGCGTCGTCATCTTCCAGCCTGAAATCAGGCGTGCTCTCGCCACGATGGGCTCGTTCCTCTCAGACCGCCATCGAGCGCAAGGATTAGGATCGCGCACGACGCCGGAAGAGATCGTCTCCATCGTCATCAAGCTGGCAAAGTCGAAGACGGGCGCGCTCATCGCCTTCGAGCGCGGCATCTCGCTCCGCGGCTACGAGGCTACCGGCGTCTCCCTCGACGCGCTAGTCTCGCCCGAGCTCTTCTTCGCGATTTTCACCGAGCCGATGCCGCTCCACGACGGAGGAGTCATCATGCGCCACGGCCGGATCGCTGCCGCGCACTGCCTCTTCCCCGTCTCCAGCTTGAGCGACCTCTCAATGTCTGGCATGCGTCATCGCGCGGCAGTCGGCCTCAGCGAGGAAACCGACGCCCTCGTGCTCGTCGTCTCCGAGGAGACAGGACGCATATCCGTGGCGCACAACGGCAAGCTGATCCGCTACTCTGACGTGGGCGATGTCTCGCGCACCGCAATCCTCCGCTGGGTGCGCAAGGCGATGCCGCAGCAGAAGACCACCGCAGAAGCTTTCGCCGACTGGCTTCGGCGACGCCGGGAGAAGCATCCGCGCATTTTCGGGAAACCCGTGCCGCCGGCCCAGCAGGCCGAGGAAGCACGCAAGACCGAGGAGGTCACAACATGAAATTTTTCACTTCGAATGGCAACTTGGGCTTGAAGATTCTGGCCCTCGTTCTCGCAATTGTCATATACTTCGCAATGAAGGACGCGCTGCGCGACAAGCCGTCGTTTATCATGAAAGGAAACATCACAGATGAAGCAGCCCGATAACGCTGGCGGAAACGACACAGGCATCCGTCGCCGTCTGATCGGATTCTTCATGTTTCCGATCGCGCTCTTCCCGTTCCTCGCGCTCTGGTCGTACGACTGGCACCGCATCTCCGACCTGTGCATTCCCCCGAACGCGCTAGCGTCAAACCTGATCGGAATCGCCGGCGACTGGTTCGCCTATACCGGCTACCAGCTGCTGGGCCTCGGGGTCTGGGCCGTTCCGCTCATCTGCGTGTTCTGCGGGCTCCGCCTCGTGCTAGGACGCTCCTTCCATCCCGGCCGGCGCACCCTCGGCGTCATGCTTTTCCTGCTGGCCGTAACATGCCTGCTCCAGATCATCGGCATGCAATCCTCCGGCATACAGTCGATCTTGACGTCTCTCAACATCGTCCCCAATGCCGGCGGCGCCGTAGGCTACCTCCTGATGACACGGTGCCTTGCACGACTTCTTTCGCCATTCGGCTCCGGCGTGCTGATGGCAAGTCTTGCCATATTCTCGATCCTGATGACCGTAGGATTCCGCAACATCATCGCCGGACTCGCCCGCCTTACGGCCTGGGCGGCGGATCGCGAACGCGAGAAGCTCGACGAAAATAGCAAGGACGAGGCGCTGTCTGCCGCCGAAGCCGCTCGCGAGGCCGCGCAGGCCGAACGTGAGGCCGAGAAACAGCGCATTGCAGAAGAAAAGGCCGCCGCAAAAGCCGCGAAGGAGGCCGCCAAGGAGGAGCGCCGCAGGGAGCGCGAAGCCGCACAAGCCGCCAGAGATGCGGAACGCCAAGCCAAACTGGACGCGCAGCGCCGCATCCGCGAAGCCGCACAAGCGCCGAAAGACTTCTTCCCGGCCAGAGAAGACATCGTTGCGCCCCCGCCACAGCCTACAGCAGCCAAGCCGGCTCCCGCTCCCGTCAAGCCAGCCACCATTCCCGTCAAGCCCGAAACTCACCAGCCACTTTCCAGCAACCATCCTGAGGCGGCGGACCTTCAGGATGTCGTCGAGCCCGAGGACAAAGGCCCCTACATCCTGCCGCCTGTCACTCTCCTCAATGAGGTGCCGCCGAAGCAGGGCGGTCCGGGCGAAGACATCGAGTCCATGGCACAGAGGCTCGTGGACACGCTCAAGGTATTCGACGTCAACGCAGAACTAGCCTACTACGTGGCCGGTCCCGTCGTGACGCAGTACGCGCTCACGCTAGACCTCGGCACGCGCGTGGAGAGAGTCGCCGGGCTCGCCCGCAACCTGCAGATGGCGCTTCAGGCGAAGAGCCTCCGCATCGAGGCCCCGATCCCTGGCAAGAACGCAGTCGGCATCGAGGTGCCGAACGCATTCCCCGCCTCTGTCTGCTTTCGCGAGATCATCGACGGGGAGCTGTGGCAGAAGAACGCCCCCTCCAAGTACCAGCTGCCGCTCCTTCTTGGCAAGGACGCCGCCGGCAACGACCTTGTGGCAGACCTGGCGAAGCTCCCCCACCTGCTCGTCGCCGGCGCCACCGGCCAAGGCAAATCCGTGTGCCTCAACTCCATCATCAACGGACTGCTGATGTGCCGCACGCCGGAGCAGCTTAAGTTCATCATGGTGGATCCGAAGCGCGTCGAATTCACCTCCTACAACGCGCTTCCGCACCTGCTCGTGCCAGTCATCAACGACACGAAGAAGGTCATGTTCGGCCTCCGCTGGGCCGTCGTGGAGATGGAGAAGCGCCTCAAGATGTTCCAGCGCGCCAAGTGCCGCAACATCGTGGATTTCAACAACCGTAAGACCATCACCCAGCCTGACATGCTTGGCGGCGAGGAGACGACCGTCGGCGGCAACCCGGACCTGCCTCGCACGATCCCCTACATCGTCATCATCATCGACGAGGTGGCCGACATCATGCAGGCCGCCCAGAAGGAGGTCGATCCACTCATCGCCCGCCTCACCGCCCTTGCCCGTGCAGCCGGCATCCACCTCATTCTCGCAACCCAGCGTCCGGACACCAAGGTGATCACCGGCACCATCAAGTCCAACATACCTGGCCGCGTCGCCTTCAAGACCTCCAGTGCGATCGATTCGCGCACCATCCTCGACGCGCAAGGCGCCGAATCACTCATCGGCAAGGGCGACATGCTCTTCAAGCTCACCGACGGCCGCCTTCTCCGCGCCCAGGGCTCATACATTGCCGACGACGAGATCGAGCGCATCCTCGCCTTCATCGGCGAACACTCCAACCAGCAGTTCGACCAGAAGTTCAAGGAGCGTCTGGAAAAGATCAAGGAGGCCGATCCCACTGAGGGGCTCGATGGAGAGGAGTCCGAGGATGAAGAGTCCTCGGAGCCGCTTGCGGGATCTGCAGGCGGCATTCCCGCCCCCGCTGGCATGACGCAGAGCAAGGACGACCAGCTATATCGCCGCGCGCTCGAGGTGCTGCAGGAGACGAAGCGCGCATCCACCTCGCATCTCCAGCGCAGGATGGGCATCGGCTACAACCACGCGGCGCGCCTCATGGACCTGCTTGAAGAGCGTGGCGTCATCGGCCCGGCCCGCGGCGCAGGCCCGCGCGAGATACTTCTGGACCCCGAAGCCATTCTCAACGGCGGCAGTGCTGCTGATGGCGAAAGCGTCCCCGTCCATCCCGACAGCCAGGATCCTGACGCTCTCGGCAATCGTCCTGGCTCCGACGCCATCCAGGCGTCGGAGGATGACGACCCATTCGGCACAACCCTTTAACCAGAACAACGAACAACGAGCGACAAACATGAATACCTCATTCGGAGAAACCCTCAGGAACGCACGCGAGGCCAAGGGCCTCACCACCTCGCAGATCGCCTCGAAGACGCGAATGCTCGTCCAGATCGTCGAGGAGATGGAAAACGAAGACTTCCACCGCATCGCAGCACCAATCTACGGGCGCGGGTTCGTCAAGCTCTACGCCGAATGCGTAGATCTGGACCCCATACCCCTAGTAAAGGAATTCATGGACATCTACGAGGGACGCCGTGCCCCGATCGTCCGCACGAGGGAAGTCCCAGTGCATGAACAACCTCCTGTCACGCCGCCCGAGCCTCCTCCTGTCGTCACGCCTCGGCTCAAGCCGACGCCAGAAGCAGAACCAAACCAAGAACCGATGCCTGTCGTCACGCCTCAACCGGAGCAGACTCCAGAGCCGCCGCCTGTTGCCCCCCTTCAGCCGGAGCAGACTCCAGAGCCGCCGCCTGTTGCCCCCCTTCAGCCGGAGCAGTCTCCAGAGCCGCCGCCTGTTGCCCCTCTTCGGCCAGAGCGACAGGTTACGGCAATGCCAGAAACCATCCAAGAGCCCGTCCATGAGCCGCCACCCGTCGTTCGTGGGCTTGAGCTGTTCGAGGCTCCAGCCGCACACCTGCCGCAGGAGACTAATGACGTTACTCCATCCTCGCCCAACCCAGGCAACCAGCCTCCGCCCACTAACGTGGCCGACATCTTTTCCGGTTCTCCCTATCTCTCTACCGAATCCACATATGGCGCAGATGGGCCATCTGCCGCCGACCGTTTCAGGAAAAGCCTCTCCAACGTCTCTCACGGCGTAATACAGACGGTGCGTGAAATCCCGCGTAGCGTCTGGCGCATCTCACTCCTGTCAATCACGGCACTCGTCCTTCTTGCAATCCTTGCCTGGGGTTGTATCAAGCTCTACAACGCCACCAGCATCACGCCTATCCAGCAGCCACAAGCCATTGACGCCACAAGAGAAGCCAATGTCTCTAAGGACATCAAGGACATCAAGGACGCTAAAGACCCTAAGAGCGCCAAAGGCCTTGGAGACCTTAAAAAGCCCAAAGGCACCAAGCCGACTGCAAAACCCCAGCCCACGCCAGCCAAGCGGCAGCTCCGTACCACAGGCCAGAAGGTGCCGACACTGTACGCCGACTAACAGTCCGTCATGAAATGCGAAATATGCCATGAGGCCGATGCGGCGGCCGTGATCCACGTGAAGAAGGACGGCGAGGATCGCGAACTGTACGTCTGCAAGGCATGTGCTGCGAAGTCCCGGCACAAGAAGAAGGATCCTAATCTTAAGCCGAAGGGTGAAGATGCGCCGGCCCTGGAGCTTGGAGATGGGGAAGAACCGCCGGAATTCGTGAAGAATCTTGTCGAGGCGACGCTTGGCTTCATGAAAGGTGTCGTGGAAAGCGAGCAGAACGCACGCACTTGCCCAGCCTGCAAGACGACATGGGAACAGGCCAAGGATTCTGGGCATCTTGGATGCCCGAACTGCTGGAAGGCTTTCGCGAAGAACATCCGCGCCAACTTCCTTTCAGGCCAGTATGGTCCCAAGCATGTTGGCTCGATGCCGCCCAACGTCACTGGAGAGGCGTCGCGCGCCTACCTCGAACGCGAGCTCAAGTCTGCCGTTGCCCGAGAGGATTTCAAGCGCGCCGCAGCACTCAAGCGCCTGATCGACGCCCTCGGCGACAAGGAGAGCCAATGAGCGCCTGTCGCGGCCAGAGTTCCCAGTTCCAGGCGAACCACGTCGTGACCGGCGGGTCGATGTGCCTATACAGAAACGACCAGGGCCGCCGTTTCGACGCCGATGACCAGCATGTGATAACGGAGCTGTGGGAACTGCCGTCGGACATCCCCGACGCCTACACGCGCCTGGAGGCCGCGGAGCGCCGGCTCGCCGCAGAGCACGTATTCGCATGGCATCCAGAGTTTGGCTACCTCTCCCCCTTCCCTGAGCATTGCGGGACAGGCCTTCACGTGTGGGCCGAGTTCCACCTCGAAGGGTTGAACCTCATCGGCGACCTCCAGCCGGTTCGTGCCGGAATCGAGGCCATGCGCATGACTTTCCACGGCGTCGATGCTGACGGCATCCACAACGCCGGACACATCTTCCGCATCTGGAACAACGCCACGCTAGGCCTGTCCGAGCGCAAGCTGGTCCGCCGCGTGATGCGCACGTTCGAGGACCTCGTGACGCAGGAGCTGTACGCCAGGCAGATGCTCATAGAGGACACGCCGCGCATCTTCGAGGACTCGATCATGCGCGCGCTTGCCATACTCAGGTCGGCCCGCCTGCTGTCGCCTTGGGAGCTTTTCGACCTTCTCTCGCCCATACGCCTCGCGGCGAACATGGGATACATCGCAGGCATCACCGGCAGCGAGGTCATCTCGCTCATGGCCGCGCAGGCGAAGAAGCCGGACCTCCCGCCGCCGCAGTCCATTGCGGACGAGCGGCGCCGCGACAACCGCGACGCCGCTCTTGCGGACCGCATCAACAAGCGGTTCGCTCGCGTGGATTTCACCTTCTAGGTCAGTTGTTGTCCACCCACCAGCCGGGTGGCACCTGGTTGTTGAGATGGCCGGTGTCTAGGTAGTCCGTCAGCTTCATGTCGTGGCCGACCAGGCGCAGCGCATTGCCGAACGGAGTGTCGTACATCGGCGGACGCGGAGGTACCGAGGTTCCCCATGCCGCGGCAGAAGCGAACTTGTACATCTGCACCCAGTCGCTTCCGCGCAGGTGGTGCCACGTCGTTTCGATGAACCCGAAGCCGCCGATCTTTGAGATGTAGTCTGCCATGGGCTTCATCGCATTGAAGTTCATCCATGGGCATCCCGCCACCGGAAAGCCCTTCTCCTTGAAGTACGCCATCGTGGGCCAGTCCTTGCGCGCCTCCTTCATGTTGCCGTAGGAGTACTGCCAGTCGCAGATGATCACGTCCTTCGGCAAGGTGTCGGCAAGCGTGGCCGTGGTCTTGGTCCCATGATGCACATAGCCTTTCCAGCGTGGATCGCCGCGCGCGAGGAGCATGTCGTGCCATATCATCGCGCGAGCGCCACGCGACTTGACGAAGTCGGCGAGGCCGGTGATGTGCTTGCACACGAGCTCGGCGTATGGCGTCTTGCGGCACTCCGGGCAGGACGGCGGTTGGGCCTCGTCGCAGCCGAGGTGGAAGAACGGCGGCCGGCCGAAGTCGTCGTGCATCTCCGCGATCAGGTCGCGCAGGACACGCTGCGTCTCTGGATTGGAGATACACCAGTTCCAGCCGCCCGGCTCGAAGAGCGGCTCGTACTCCGGCTGCAGGTCGAGCATGGCGTGCTTGATCGTGCAACCGCGGGAGGACGTGGCGTGCCCGTATGCGTTGATCTGCGGTATGAGCGTGATGCCGAGATCAGCCCCGATCGCCGCGAGCCTGCGCACCGTCTCCTTCGTCATCGTCGGGTTCGGCCAGTGCCACCACGGATGCTTGGCGCTCGCGTACATCCCCCACGGCTCGATGATCGCGTAGTTGAACTTCATGAGCGCCGCGAGGCGTATCGCGCGCTCCATCTGCGCGGGCCGCACCTCGGGGAACCAGCAAAGGTGCACGGCGCGGAACGCGAGGTGCGGACGGTCCGAGACCTTGAGCGCAGGAATGATGCGCCCTTCGGTGCGGAACGTGCCGCGCTTCGCGATCGCAAGCTGGCGAATCGTGTAAGCCGCCCACCTTACGCCTGCAAGCGACCGCGCAGAGATGCGGATACCTGAAGAGTCGGCGGAAATCGCATACGCCTCGTCACCGGGAGGGACGCGCTCCTGCGCGTCCGCATCGGTCGCGCCGGAGCGCGACCCTCCCTGCACGACCTTCGGCGCC
>CAMPAF010000100.1 GCA_946631535.1 uncultured Verrucomicrobiota bacterium | reverse complement strand
GGCGACGCCGCTCGGGACGAACATCTGGATCGGTCCGCCGACTGGCGGCATGTGGACCGATCCCGCGAACTGGAAGACGAACGACGGCTGCGCCTACACGTCCGAGTTCCTCCTCAAGACGAACTGCCTCTACAACTTCACGGCGCTCCGGGACGGCGCGGTGGTGACGAACGACGGCACGAAGCTCGTCATCGAGGGCTTGCGGTTCAACGACAAGCAGGGAACGATCACGCTCTACGGCACCTCGGGCTCCAGTTGCCGGATACTGAAAGAGCAAACTTGGAATTCCGGCACGGGTACAACGGTCAACGTGTACTTGCGCCACCCGATTGACTGGTGGCACTACGATACCAAGCTCCTGTTCGCCAGCACGGGCGCCGCGCAGAATTCGGGCACATGGCGTATTGCCCCGATTTGCGGCGGGAGCGGCGATTTCCAGCCTTACCGTCGGCTGATCGAGCCGTGCCAGTACACCAAGCTCTACCTCGGCAGCCCGGCGCCGAGTTTTACTTACTCCCACCTCAACATCTGGGACAACGCGCAGGTGATCCTGGATGCCAACCTCACGGTCGGCCAGGTCTGCGGAGCGGCTGCCACCAGAGTTGACCTGAACGGGCACACCCTCACTATCGGCGGCGGCGAAATCTATAGAAGCAATTATGTCTCGTATTCTGGCTCGGTGGAGGGCACGGGCAACGTCACGTTCGCGGGCGGCGCGCAGTTGACATTTTACAAGGCACCGCAGTTCACGGGCGATCTGAGAATCCTGACGGGCGACGTCATCTACGGGAATGCCGTCAAGATTCCCTCGGCCGTCCACGTGAAGACGGACCGATCCGGCATCCTGCGTCTCGGTGGCGACCAGACGCTCGTGGATCTTTCCGGCGAGGGGACGAGCGGCGGCGTGCTGGTGACGAACGCAAGTACGCTGACGGTGGCGGCGAGCGCCGGCGCGACGAACACGTTCAATGCGCGTCTCTTCGGCGCGATGGATCTCGTGAAGGACGGGCCGGGCACGTTCGAGATGACGGGCGTGAACGCGCTCACGGGCGCCGTGCGCGTGGCGGCCGGCACGCTCGCGCTGAAGCGCCCGGTCTACCGCGCGGGGCTCGTGGCCCGCTGGGGCTTCGAGGACGCGGCGAACCTGCTGCGCGACTCCGGGCCAAACGGATTCACCCTCACGCGCAACGTGACCGGGACGGCGCCGGTGCTGTTCCAGACGAACGGCATCGACAACCTGCGTGGCATCCACTTCTCGGCGAAAGACCCGTCGAACGCCTGGGCGTCGAACTACCTGCGCGTGGCGTACTGGAATGCCACGGCGGCGAAGGGATTCCCGATCGGCGGCGCGCCGCGCACGTGGAGCGTCTGGCTGCGCCCCACCGCCAAATGCACGTCCGTCGTCTATCTGCTCCGCCAAGGCAGCTGGCAGACCGGCAAGGAAATGATGCTGTGGCTGCGCGATAAAAACAAGTTGAGGTTGTCGATCCACGAATATAGCGACCCCAATCTGGTCAACTCGATCGAGCAGTCCGTCTCCGGCATCACCGACGGCAACTGGCACCATGTGGTCTGCACCTATTCGAACAAGGTTCTCCAGCTCTACTACGACGGGCAGCTGAAGGAGGAGAAGGCAACGCAGGATGCGCTCAACATTCCCGACAGCAGCGACTTCGTGATCGGCAACAACGACACAAAGAACGCGGCGAGCCACAACTACGACGGCGGCATGGACGACATCCAGGTCTACAACCGCGTGCTGACAGCGGAGGAAGTGGCGGACGAGTATGCGCGCCGTACGGCGACCGTTTCCGACCCGGCGACAATTCTGCCCGAGCCGGTGAGCCGCTGGCGGTTCGACGATGCGTCCGATCCGGGGAAGGACGACAAGGGCGTGTGCCATCTCGTGAAGAACACGATGCCGAACGCGCCCTCGGCCAATCCGTCGATCAGTCAGCTTGTGGGCGCGTTCGGCGGCGGCGCGCTGAACGGTGCCTCGCTGATGCCGGAGGGCGGAGTGTTCCCCGAAGCGTTTCCCACGGGCAACCATTCCTTCACCGTATCCTGCCGCCTGCGGCCCAATGGCGGCACGGAGTGGGGCGGGCTCGTGTGCTGGGGCGATGCGCTCACGGCTAGTCGGTTCTTCCGGTTCGGCATCGGGTCTTGTCCACGTCGCTTGCACGCGGCATGGAACAAGAACAATTCCAATGCGACGACGCCACGGAAGGAGTGCGACCTGACGTTCTCGGACACGAGCCAGAACAACTGCTCGAACCCGACGGCCTGGACGCATGTGATCATGGTGTACGACGGCACGGCCAAGACGATGACGCTCTATCGCGATGGCGCGTACGTGGTGCAGTCGACGGGCGTGAACCTGAACATCGAGGGGAAGAACTTCTACGTGAACTGGCGCGAAGGTTGGGGGACTTCCGGAAGCGTCAGCAACATCGACGATCTGCAGCTGTTCGACAAGGCGCTCACGGCGGCGGAGGTGCGCACGCTCACGCGTGCGCTGGAGACGGGATCGGTGGGGCCGGTGCTGCGCGCGGAGACGCCCGTGACGGTGGACGTCGGCGCGACGTTCTCCGTGATTGGCGAGGGGCACGTCGTGCAGTCGCTCAACGTCGCGGGCGCGCTCGCGTTCAAGGACGCGGGCCAGCTGGAGGTGACGGGCACGACGGCGATGACGGGCGAACTGCTCGGTGCGGGGACGCTCACTCTTGATGCGGGCGGCGATTTCCGCAGGGCGGACGCCAGCGGCTTCGAAGGCAATCTCGTGGTGGCTGGCGGCAAGGCGATCCTCAACCGCACGTTCAAGCCCCTGCCGATCAAGGTGGAGGATGGCGCGGAGGTCGTCTGGATCGAGTCCGGCACGCAGATCATCTTTCGGTGACGCCGCGTGCCCGCTGGCGTTACTGGCGAACGAAGTGCGGGAGGCGCGAAAGGGGAGTCGAGACCGTGATCGTGGTCGGTCCGGCGATCGTCGTGCCGTCGTCGGCTTTCCATGTGCCGGGCGGGATGACGACCTTGCGCGAGGTCGCGCCCTTGGCGAGCTGCGGGGCGACGAGAAGCGTCTCGCCCATCATGAACTCGTCCTTGACGGCGGCGTAGCCCTGGGCGGGGAAGTTGTACTCGAGGTTGCGCAGGATGGGCTCGCCGGTGCGCGCGGTCTCCTTCGCGAGCGACACGATCATCGGCGCGAACCGCTGGCGGAGCGCGACGGCGTCGCGCACGATCTGCTGCTTCTCGGCGTCGAGGACGCGCCAGGGGGAGGCGGAGAACTGCATCATCGGGCATAGCGCGTGCACCTGCGCGGAGCGGACGAACAGCTCTGGATCGAAGGGCGAGCCGGGGATGAAGGTGGTCCATTCGCCGCCGCCCACCATGTCGGGGCAGATGAACGGATAGCCGAGGAGCCCGGCGGCGATCATGTCGGCCACCATGCGGCCGAGCGCCTCCCACTTGTGCGGCTTGTCGTGCAGGCGGACGACGAGCGGCTGGCCCTGCCGTCCCCAGGCGTTGCGGAACTCGCTGCATGGATAGTCGAGCGCGAACTGCGAATAGCCGAGGTTGCGCTCGCCGGTGGTGGCGTCGGGCTTGTGCGAGAGGCGTCCCTTGGTCGTGTATGCGGTGAGGTCGGCGCCGTCGAGCTTGAAGCCGTCGACTCCGAAGTCGGCCACGAGGCGGTCTAGCTGCTCCTTGTACCATGCGCGGGCGTTGGGGTGGGTGAAGTCGAGGAACGCGGAGACGCCGTTCCACCAGCGGCAGGCTGCGGGCTGGCGCGTGGCGGGGTCAAGGAAGAAGCCGCCCTTCGTGGGGTAGCCGCGAACGTCGTCGGGGTTGCGTCCGGTGGCGATGCGGCGGTATTCTGGCGAGTCCATCGGAAACGTACGGGCACATCCAGAGGATGACCTTGAAGCCCATGCGGTGGAGCTCGTCGCACATTCCCTTGGGGTTGGAGAAGCGGCGCGGATCGAACTCCCACGTGCCGTAGGCGAACTGCCAGGTGTCGTCGATCATGAGGATGCCGGGCGGGCAGCCGTTCGCGAGCATTGAGCGCGCGTAGTCGAGGATGCCTTTCTCGTTCTGGTGGTAGGTGAGCTCGATCCAGGTGTTGTACTGCGGCGCGGAGAAGAATAGGAGCGGCGGAACGGTGCCGGACGACGGGAAGTGCGCGCGGGCGGCGGATCGAAAGGCGTCGCGGAGCGATGCGCCGCCTTCGGCAACAACGACGGGGGACTTGCCGTCATCGGGCGTGAGGCGGATCTCGCCGCCGCCGATCTCGACGAGGCACTGGCGCGCGCACCAGATGGAGCGGCCCTTGTCGGAGACGAGGAACGATGCGCACTGGTTGTGGTAGTTGTCCCTGCGCAGGTCGATCTTCTGCGTGCTGTCCGCGGTGAACGGCATGCTGGTGCCGAAGTAGTTGGCGGCGCCCCACCAGTTCTCGCCGGGCGCGATGCGCACGGTCGTGGGGTTTGCGGAAAGGCCGCCAGCAAGGAGGGCGGCGGCAAGGAGGGCGGCAATGCTGGTTGGTTTCATGCGTCAAGTATAGCATACCGCCTGGGCGGGGGCAACGCAGGCGGTCTAGACACGGCCGATGGGACATGATAGAATTTCGCCATGAAAAACAATCTGCTGTTGTCGTGTATTATGCTGGCGGGCGTTAATTGCCTCGCAAAACCTGCGCCGTTCGCGTGGCGAGTCACGGTGGAGGAGCCGGACGGGCGAGTCGTCGAGGCGACTAGCGTCGCGCCGCGTTCGGACGTGGAGGTGGTGCTGGACGCCGTGGAGACGGCGGGCGGCTGGACCGTGACCGGCCGCGGGTCCAACAAGGGGAAGGGGCGCGTGACGGCGTTCGAGGGTCCGATCCTTGACGGCCTTCCGGTCGACAAGGCGCGTTCCGGGCTCTACGTGCCGGACGGCTTCGGTCGGCGCGTCTCCAGCTTCGCGGCGGCGGACGGTCCCAAGCGGCCCTCAGGCTGGAAGCCCGTCGGCGAGGGCGAGTACATGTACGAGACGGCAAACTATCCCGGCCGCCAGCTCGCCATGCCGTGGGTGGCGCTGGACGACGGGAAGTCCGGCGCGTCGGCGATGGTGCTCGATCCTGTCGCCCGCGCCAAGTGCTTCAGGTTCCGCTACCGTCCGGCCAAGGGCACGGGGGCGATCGCGCCAGTGCATCCGATCTTCCTGCGGCCCGGCGAGACGTTCACGCTGCCGACCGTGGCGCTTTCGCGCTACGCGGGCGACTGGCACGTGGCGGCGCGGAAATACCGCGCATGGTACGACACCGTGCGCAAGACCGACGCGTTCCCGGCCTGGACGAAGCAGGTGAACGGCTGGCTGCTCGTGATCCTCAAGCAGCAGAACGAGGAGATATTCTGGCCGTACGGAGACTTCGACAAGCTGGCGGACTACGCTGACAAGCTCGGCCTCGACATGATTGGCCTCTTCGGCTGGACCGTGGGCGGGCACGACCACCTCTATCCCGACTACGACCCTTGCCCCAAGATGGGCGGGCGCGACGCGCTCGTGAAGGGGATCAAGCTCCTGCAGAAGCGCGGCAAGCGCGTGTGCATCTACGCGAACGGCCAGCTGCAGCAGGTGGGGGCCACCGCGTTCTGGGAGCAGTACGGCAAGGACATCGCGCTCGTGAAGAGGGACGGCAGCCTTGTGCTGCAGCACTACCACAAGTACAGCGACATCCCGCGCTACGACTTCGCGCTCGGCTGCCTGCATGCGACGCCCTGGCACGAGCGGATGCGTTCGCTCGCCCGCCAGGCGAACGACCTTGGCGCGGACGCCATTCTCTACGACCAGCTCGGCATCTTCTCGCCGTTCGCCTGCTACGGCAAGGGCCACGGCCACCCTGCGCCCGCCTGGAGCTACGAGGCGGAGCGTCCGGCGTTCATCAAATCCATCGCAGACGAGATGCGTAAGGTCAACCCTAACTTCGTCGTCATGACAGAGGGACTTCACGACTCGGTCTTCGATTCCGTCGCGTTCTTCCACGGCTGCTCTTTCGGCACGTATCATCCCGCCTGCGCCTCGCTCATGAAGGCGCGCCGTGCGGAATCGAATCCCGGCGGCGAATGGCCGGAGATCATCAAGTACACGTTCCCGGAGTTCGCCAGCACCGTGCGCGTGCCAACTCCGATCGTCGATCGCCCCATGCTGAACTACACGCTCGCCTTCGGCTTCCGCCACGACGTGGAGCTGCGCTACGGGCCCGACCGCGTGTACGTGGAGACGGGGAAGGTGACCTCGGACTACGGCATGGTGAAGAATCCGCCGAGCCTCTCGCTCCTCTCGTCCGCCCCGCAGGAGAAGCTCGCCGGCTACATGAAGGCGATCAGCGACTTCCAGCACAAGAACGCCGACCTGCTGCTCGAGGGGCGGTTCGTCGACACCGACGGCTTCACCTTCGCCGGGAAGGAGTGTCTCGCGAAGCGTTTCACGGGCCCGAAGGGGAGCGGCGTCCTCGTGTGGAACATCGGCAAGAAGCCGGTCGCCGTGACGGTGGATGGACTCGGGAAGCCATGCGCGGTGACGGAGCCGGAGGCCGGTGCGGTCGCGGCCGACGCGCCGCTCGCGGCGGACACTCTCCGCCTGTACCGTTTCGCGGAGTGAGGCGAACGCCATGCAAAACATCGACTGGGTCATCATCGCCGTATTCTTCGCAATCCTGCTCGCCATACCGATGCTGGCGGCGAGGAAGGGAGCATCCAGCACGAAGGAGTTCTTCCTCTCCGGGCGATCCATGCCGTGGTGGCTGATCGGCGTTTCCGTGATGGCGGCCTCCACGTCCACGGACAGCGCGAACCTCTTCACCGAGATCATCCGGAAGGACGGCATGAGCGGCAACTGGGCGTGGTGGGCGTTCTTGCTGACGGGCCTCATGACGGTGTTCGTGTACGCGAAGCTCTGGCACCGTAGCGGCGTGACGACGGACGTGGAGTTCTACGAGCTGCGCTACTCCGGCAAGCCCGCCGCGTTCCTGCGTGCGCTGCGCGCAGTGTACCTCGGGTTCGTTTTCAACCTGCTCATCCTGGGATCGGTGGTGATGGCCGGCGTGAAGATCGGCATCATCCTCTTCGGCGTATCGGCGACGACCGTCGTCCTCGTGACGGCCGTGGCGGGCGTCATCTATGCCGCGTTCGGCGGCGTGCGCGGCGTGATCTACACGGACTTCTACCTCTTCGCGGTCATCATGATCGGCGCTGTGGTGGCGGCGGTCTACGCGCTGGGACAGCCGGAGGTTGGCGGCATGGCGGGGCTTGTGGCGAAGCTGGAGGCAAAGGGAACGCTCGACTTCTTCCCGAAGTTCACCGACATGGACACGCTCATGGCCGTGTTCATCATGCCGGTCGCGATGCACTGGTGGACGGTGTGCAAGTCCGGCGCTGAGCCTGGCGGCGGCAGCTACATCGTACAGCGCATCCTCACCGCGAAGAACGAGAACCACGCCATCGGCGGCATGTTCTTCTTCAGCCTCGCGCACCACGCGTTCCGACCTTTCCCGTGGTACATCGTGGGCCTCTGCTCGATCCTCGTCTTCCCCGACATCACGAAGGCGTTTCCGAATGTTCCCGCGAACTATCAGGGCGGCGACGTGGCGTATCCGGCGATGCTCAAGCTCGTGCCGCCGGGGTGGTACGGCCTGGTGGCCGCATCGATGGCGGGCGCGCTCCTCTCCACGGTGGCGGCGCTGCTGAGCATATACTCCACGTACCTCGTGAACGACATCTACGGGCGCTTCTTCCGTCCGAAGGCGTCTGGGCGCGAGCTGATCTGGGCGACGCGCGGCGCGTCAGTCCTCCTGATGGCGGCGGCGTGCCTGATCGCGCCGTTCCTCCAGAGCGCGAAGTCGGCCTTCGACCTGATGCTGCTAATAGGCGCGGGGACTGGCCCGATCTTCCTCCTGCGGTGGTTCTGGATGCGGATCAACGCCTGGAGCGAGATCGCGGGGCTCGTCACCGGTCTCCTGGCGGCTGTATTCCTGCATATCGTCTGGCCGATGATCTTCGGTTCGCCGCTCCAGCCTTGGGTGAAGATTCTCTGGGGGACGATCGCGACCACGGTCGCATGGGTGTCCGTCACGCTCGTCACGAAGCCCGAGCCGGCAGCGGTGCTGGAGAAGTTCAGGTCTACGGTCCGCGCGGACGGCCGCGACGTGGGCAAGGGGCTCGTCATGATGACGTTCGCGGCATTCGCCTGCTTCGGGGCGATGTACGCCACGGGTGCGTGGTGCTACGGCTGGTATCTCAAGGCAACTGTCGTGACGCTACTCTCCGCGCTCTCCGGCGCGGTGGTGTACGTCCTTTTCAATCATCGCAAGGAGCCGAAATGTCAATGACAGCAACATGCTTCGCGGCGTTGGGAGCGCTCCTGACGCTCGAAAACCCTCGCACCGGGATGCGCGTGACGTTCTCCGACGACGGCGCGCGGTTCGTCGCCGTGGAGGTGCGCGACCGCGCGGGCGCGCTGCGCACGGTGACGGCGCCGCCGATCGACCCGTTCTCGGGGGCGACGCTCGGGCGCGTCGCCAACCGCATAGCGGACTCGCGCTTCACGATGGACGGCAAGACGTACGAGCTTCCTTCGAACGAGGCGCCCAACGGACGCAAGTGCCTCCTGCACGGCGGCGCGAAGGGGTTCTACAGGCAGAAGTGGCAGATGCGGAAGATGTCGCGCGACGGGATGCCGGGCGTCGTGTTCGCGCGCCGCTCGCCGGACGGCGAGGAGGGTTTCCCGGGAAACGTCGACGTGACGGTGACGTGCCTCCTTACCGATGACAACGCGCTGCGCATAGAGTACGAGGCAAAGACTGACCGCGCGACGCCAGTGCAGATGACGAACCACGGGTACTTCAACCTCAACGGCGACCCGAAGATGCCCATCGACAACCATGTCCTGTGGGTGGCGGGCGACGAGGTGACGGACGTCGGGCTCGACCTCATTCCGCTGCCAGGCCTGCGCAAGGTGTCGGGAACTGAGTTCGACTTCAGCGTGCCGACGGAAATAGGCAGCCGGCTTTCGACGCCGGGCAACTACGCTCGCAACTTCTGCCTCTCGGACCGCTCTGCGCGGTTCAAGCGCGCGTCGACGCTCTACAGCCCGGCGACAGGCATACGGATGGAGACCTGGACGACCGAGATCGGCCTGCAGATATACATGGGGCACAAGCTGAAGATTCCCCGCTCGTACATCACCATGGAGCCGCAGCACTGGCCTGACTCCGTGAACCGTCCCGACTTTCCGCCGGTGATCCTCCGTCCCGGCGAGACGTACCGGGCAGCGAGCGAATACCGATTCAGCTGCGGCATGTAGCGGGGCACGGATCTTTTTGGTATAATGCAGGCACAGGACACGGAGGAGTAAGACAGAAAATGGCAGAGAAGAAAGAGACGAAGGCGGCGGAGCCCGCCAAGAAGGCGAACACGGCGCTCGACGCGGTGCTGTCGCAGATCAAGAAGGAGTTCGGCGAGCTTTCCATCATGCGCC